>JAISRB010000090.1 GCA_031273825.1 Clostridiales bacterium | reverse complement strand
CCTGATAGGCAGGCCGGCCTTGTTAGAATTTAGAAATCCCGACGACGAAAGCGCGGACGCTTACGTCACGGGCGAGCACGTCGTCGAGGCGACGGTAGGCTACGACGAGAACAATTCGCCGGTCGTCGTTCTGAAGTTTGACGACGAGGGCACGGAGCTTTTTAGACAGGCTACCGAGGCGAGACAGGGAAAATCTCTCGGAATCTACATCAACGGCACGCTTATCACAAGCCCGACGGTTAACAGCACAATTTCAAACGGCGAGGCGACGATTACCGGCGTCGGCAGCTACGCGGACTGCGAGGCTCTCGCGCTCCAGATTCAGAGCGGAGCCTTTAGCGTCAATCTGGAAATTCTCGAAAACCGCACCATAAGCGCGACGCTCGGCGACAGCGCAATCAAAATGAGCGTCATCGCCGGCATAATAGGCATTATACTCATCATGGCCTTTATGGTTTTGCTATACAGACTTTTGGGCGCGGCCGCGTCGATTGCGCTTTGCGCCTACGTTGTATTGACAATAATGGTTCTCGCAATTTTGCCGTGGGTTCAGTTGACGCTTTCGGGTATCGGCGGTATGATACTCGGCATAGGTATGGCGGTGGACGCGAATATCGTCATATTTGAGAGAATAAAGGACGAATACGAAAAGGGCAAGCCGCTTGCCGCCGCCGTCACCGTCGGCTTTAAGAGAGCGGGCAGAACCATTATCGACTCAAACCTGACTACAATTATAGGCGCGCTCGCCTTGTTGATATTCGGGCCGGCGTCGTTGCAGAGCTTTGCCATAACGCTCATGGTCAGCATAGTCTTATCGTTTATTACGGCTCTCGTTTTGACAAGACGCATCGTCAAAATATTTTTGGCGTTCAACAACAAAAACGCCGCGCTGTATAACCTGAGAAATCCTAAGGACGGCTTGGACAAGGTTCGCCAAACCATAGAAAAGCTGAGAGCCTTCAAGATAACCAAAAAATATAAGAGATGGTTTTCCGTTCCCGTATTGCTGGTATCCGTCGCCTTTATAGTTTTCACCATCGTCTCCTTAGTAAACAAGGACGCGGCGACGGGCGTCAACCTCGGCATAGATTTTACCGGCGGCTCGATTTTGACCGTCGACCTCGGCGTGCTTGACGACAAGCTCGACCTTAGCGACGACGCGGTTTTTGAGGCGGAGGTCGCCCGCATAACGGCAGTCATCGAGGAAAACGGCTTTAGAGCCAGTCAGCCGCAGAGAATCGAGGGCAATATCGTCGAGATAAGATATCAAAACCAAAGCATTGAAGAAAACGACAAAATCATAGACGCCGTCTATCAATATTATCACGACGCTTATGACGCGGACGGCAAAATTTTGCCGCGGTCAAATATAAACACATATTATATAAGCGCGTCGTCGTCTGCCGAGTTGCTGCTAAAAGCCTTGCTCGCTGTCGCCGTGGCGTTGCTTTTGACGCTCGTATATATAGCCATTCGTTTCAAATGGCGTTACGGCGTGGCGGCGGTATTGACGCTCATTCACGACGTAATATTGCTTATTGCGGCGGCCGTAATCCTGCGCCTGCAAGTCAATTCGTCGTTTATCGCGGCGATAGTTACGATTATCGGCTATTCGATCAACAACGTCATCGTCGTCTTTGACAGAATAAGAGAAAACCTCTCCTATGAGGAGAATAAGGTCAAATATAACGCCTTTGCCATAGCCGACAATTCGATTGTCGGAACCGTCACGAGGTCGGCTTATACGACGTTTACGACGCTCATCACAATCGTCATGCTGGCCATACTCGGCGGACAGTCTATGAGAGAATTTGCCCTGCCTATAATAGTGGGCTTGATGATAGGCTTGTTTTCGTCGCTGTTTGTCGCCCCGTCGATTTGGTCGCTGTTTGTCACCGACGGAATGAGAAGAGCCGCCGAAAAGAGAACGCTGACGGGCGTAAAGCCGAAGCTCGACGATTACGGCGACGAGGCAGACGAGGCGGGCGAGGCCGAAAGCTTCGTTGCCGAGCCTATTGCCGCGCTTGCCGACGGCATAGCCGCAAGCGGCGCGACCGTTGCAACGCCTAAGACCGTAAAGCCGGCAAACAAGCCGAAGGTCAGCGGCAAAATCACCTTTAAGGCAAATAAGAAAAAGAAATAAACGGCAAAGTATCCGCTATATAGAGGAGCGGCGATATAAAAGCGGGGGCTGTCTCATAATTTTTTTGAGACAGCCTTGTTTTTAGGACAATCAAAATAAAATACCGCCGTCGTTTTGAGACGCGGGGCAAAAAACGCAATAGGAAACATATGAACGTAAAATATACCAAAAGAAAAACACTTGACCCAAAGGTGATAAGCGAGCTTTCGCGGCGGGCGGGCGTGTCAAACAGACTCGCCGGGCTTTTGGCGGCGCGTGAAATCGACGACGCGGACGAGGCGCGCCGCTTTTTGAAGCCCGACAGAGCCGATTTTCACGACCCCTATCTTATGCCCGACATGCGCGCGGCGGTCGCGAGAATAGAGTCCGCGCTAAAAAACGACGAGAGAATAGCCGTATTCGGCGATTACGACTGCGACGGCGTTTCGGCGGCGGCCATACTTTGTCTATATTTGAAAAGCCGCGGAGGCGAGGTTTACCGATACATTCCCGACAGAGCCGACGGCTACGGGCTGAGCGTCAACGCAATCGATAAGCTTGCCGAGAGCGTCTTTCCCGACCTCATAATAACCGTCGATTGCGGCATAACCTCCGTCGGCGAGGTCGAATACTGCCGCGACGATCTGGGAATAGACGTAATAATAACCGACCACCACACGCCGCGCGACGTTCTGCCGTCCGCGCCGATATTAAACCCCAAGACCTGCGGCTATCCGTCGGAGCTGTGCGGCGCGGGCGTGGCCTTTAAGCTTGTCGAGGCCATGAGCGGCTTTGACGAGGCCGTCAAATATATCGACCTCGCGGCAATCGCGACGGTCGGCGACGTAGTTCCCTTAAGGGGAGAAAACCGTGCGATAGCGGTTTTTGGCCTCCGCGCGCTCAATCAAAGAAACAAGAGAACGGGCATCAAAAAGCTGTTTGACAGTCTCAAGCTCGAGACGGCGACGGCCTCGGACATAGCGTTTTTGATTGTGCCGCGCCTCAACGCGGCCGGCAGAATGGGCGTGGCGGACAGAGCCTTTGAGCTTTTGGTCTCGGAGGACGCCTTTGAATCGGAATGCCTCGTAAACGAGTTAAACGGCGACAATTCGGCGCGGCAGGCTCTGCTAAACGACATAGTCGGCGACGTGTTTGAAAGGCTGAAGGAATACGACTTAAAGGACAACCGCTGTATAGTACTCTATGACGAGCGGTGGAATCCCGGCGTAATCGGCATAGCCTGCTCGCGGCTTGTCTCTGAATTTAACCGGCCGGTTATTCTTTTCGGCGGCGGCGGCGAGTCTCTCAAAGGCTCGGCGCGAAGTATCGCCGGCGTAAATATATATGAGGCCATGCTCGACTCCGCGCCGCTGTTTACGACCTTTGGCGGACACGCGCAAGCGGCGGGCGCAAGCATAAAAAAGCAAAGCTTTGACCAATTTGCCGTGAGAATAAACGCTTATCTCAAAAAATACGACGATAGTATTTTTGCCCCCGAGGTAATCTACGACGCGGACATTTCTCAAAAACCGTCTATTTCGGAAATGGAGGACATATCGCGCCTCGAGCCTTTCGGCGAGGGCAATCCGCGCCCCGTATTTATCGCCGACGCAAAAAAAATGCGGTTTGTCAGAATAGGCGAGACAAGCCACCTAAAGGAGCGCGACGGCGACTTTGAGACCGTCGCCTTTAACATGATAGACCACGCGGAAATACTCAATTCCGACACGCCCAAGCGCATAATTATGAGCGCGGAGTCTTGCGTTTACAAAAACACCAAATATGTCAAGGGCTGTGTTTCGGGCTACTTTGCCGAGCCGGCTCCCGGCGGCTTTGACAAGACGATTCTCGCGGGACTTTATGCCTTTAGTTGCGCGCTTGCCGCCGATAAGGTCAAAAAAAACGCGTTAAACGATAAAAAAAATGTGAAAATTTCTAAAAGCCCCGCAAAACGCTTTGAAAAAAACGCTTTAACGGATATAATAAAAAATACCGACAATCTATACGGCACGGCGTTTATCGCCTATGACGACGACACCGCCGCCGATTTTTATCGGCTGTTTGATAAGGAATGCGGCAAGCTGTTGCTATTTAGCTTTGGGATTCCCGAATCGCGCAACCCGTATAACCGCCTCATATTGTCGCCTAAAAACATCGATTTGAGCTATTACGCGAGAGTTGTCTTTCTCGATTCGCCGCTGTTCGGGCCCGACGGGCTGTATTTTGGCGGCTCGGCATACGCGGCCAAGGACAACCCTCTCGATTGCGTCATAAAAAAATCGCGTCTGACCGACGCGGCTATGAGAGGCATATACATAGCTCTCCGCGCTCTCTTAAAGAGCGGCGGCAGAGCCGACGGGGGAACCGTCGGCTTGTACGCGGCGGTTGTCAAGGATAAGGCTGTCGGCTACGGCGATTTTTTGCTGGCTCTTGCCGTCTTTACCGAGCTTGGGCTTATAGACGCGGACGGCGCGGTGAGACTGACGGAGACAAAGACGAGCCTCGAACAATCAAAAATTTATAGAATGCTCACGGAGTAGGAACGCAGAATAAAAAAGACGGAAAATCAAGGACAAAAATAAAAGCAAGGTTTGAGAGAAAAAAATGGACGGCGACGGGAATTTTTTAGAAAAAATAAAAAGCCTCTACGGTAAGCGCGATTGCGAAAAAATCACGCGGGCTTTTGAATTTTCAAAAAAAGCTCACGAGGGTCAAAAACGCGCGGGCGGCGAGGACTATTTTATTCACCCGCGCGCCGTCGCCGACATTCTCATAGATATGAAAATGGATTCGGCTACGATTATCGCCGCCTTGTTGCACGACGTTCTTGAGGACACAAAGGTGACTGATGTTCAAATAGCCGAGGAATTCGGCGGCGAGATATTGACCCTCGTCAAGGGCGTGACGAGGTTTGACAAGCTCAAATTTGCCGACAAAATCGACGAGGAGGCCGAAAACCTCAGAAAAATGTTTTTGTCCATAGCCGAGGATATCCGCGTCATCATAATCAAGCTGGCGGATCGCCTCCACAATATGCGCACGCTCGAGGCCAAGGCCTCCGAGAGCCGCAAGCGCAAGGCGATGGAAACCCTCGAGATTTACGCGCCCTTTGCCGGACGGCTCGGAATGTCTCAAATAAAGGTGGAATTAGAGGATCTATGCCTGCTTTATCTCTATCCCGAGGCCTACGCCGAGCTAAAGGAAAAGGTCAGCCTAAAGCTTGCCGAGCGTCAGGATTTTATAGCCAAGGTATGCGGAGAAATCAAGGCGCGCCTTGTCGAAATGGGAATAGAAAGCGAGGTTTACGGTCGGCCTAAGCATTTTTACAGCATATTCAACAAAATGCGCAACCAAAACAAAAAGTTTGACGAGATATACGACCTAATCGCGGTCAGGGTCATAGTCGACAGCGTCAAGGATTGCTACGGCGCGCTCGGCGTCATTCACACCATGTGGCCGCCTATGCAGGGCAGGTTCAAAGACTATATCGCCATGCGCAAGGCAAACAACTATCAGTCGCTGCACACAACGGTTTTTTCTAAATTCGGGGCCTTGTTCGAGATACAGATTCGCACCAAAGAGATGCACGAAATCGCCGAATACGGCATAGCCGCGCATTGGAAATACAAAAACCCTAAGGCTCTCGGCGATTCGCAGTTTAACGAACGCCTAAACTTTATCAAGGGCTTTATAGAGGCCGACATAAGCTTGTCGGACAACGAGGAGTTTTTGGATATCGTCAAGGCCGACTTAGGACAGCACGAGCTTTTGGTCTTTACGCCAAAGGGCAAAATTATCGACCTGCCCGTCGGCTCAAACGGAATAGATTTTGCCTACAATATCCACAGCGAGCTGGGCAACAAATGCGTCGGCATAAAAATCAACGGCGAAATGGCGCGTATAGACACAAAATTGCAGAGCGGCGACGTCGTCGAGGTTTTGACAAATCCAAACTCAAAGGGCCCCAGCCGCGACTGGCTAAAAATCGTCAAGACGACGAGCGCAAAGTCCAAGATTCATCAGTTCTTTAAGCGCGAGATGAAGGACGACAACATCAAAAAGGGCAGAGATATGCTCGAGAGCGAAGCGCGTCACAAGGGCTACGTCTTTTCGGAGCTTTTGCACGGCAAGGGGCTTGACGAGGTCATGAAAAGATACGTCTTTTCGTCGGAGGACGACATGTTCGCCTCCGTCGGCTACGGCGGCATAACCACCAAGCAAATCCTCTTCAAATTAGTCGAGGCCTACAAAAAAGAAAAGAAAATAGAATATAAAGAAAAAGGAGCGGTCTCGTCAAACGGCGAAAAGAGAGAGGCGACGGGCGGCATAATGATAGGCGGCTACAACGAGGAAAACGCGCGTTACGCGAGCTGCTGCAATCCTCTCCCGGGAGACGAAATAGTCGCTTATCTCAGCAAGGGCAGAGGCGTGGCGGTTCACCGTTCCGACTGCTCCAACTTAAAGGGCTTAGACGCGGAACGCCTCCAAAAGGCCGAATGGCCGACCGTCATAACACACGAGCTTATCGCCAACATACGCGTCACCGTCGTCGACCGCAAGGGCGTTTTTTCGGAGGTTTCGTCGCTGATCAGCGGCATGGGCTTTGATATGGAATCCTTTCAGGGCAACATCACCGAGAGCGACGGCTCGGGAATCAAGCGCGGCGACATAAGATGCTCTATCAAAATCAAAAGCATGGACGAATTAAACGCCGCCGTCAACAGAATAAGAGCCATGAAGGACGTAATCGACGCGCAAAGGTTTTAGTTTTATCAGGGCGAACGCATGAAAATGAAAATGTGTTTGCCGTGTAGATTCACGGCGGCAACAAAGAGGTGTCAAATGAAACTCATACGGATAATAAACGGCGTTCTGGAAGAAAACACCTATATCGTATACGACGAAAAGACGCTCGGCGGCTTTTTGGTCGACCCCGGCTCCGATACCGAAAGAATAGCCGAGGCCGCCCAAGGCATAAGGCTCGAGGCGGTTTTGCTGACGCACGGACACTTTGACCACGCGATGTCGGCTAAGGCGTTCCAAGACAAGGGCATAAAAATATATATTCACGCCGCCGACGCAGACAAGCTTTGCGGCCGCCATAACCTGAGCCGCTATGCCGGCTACAAATTTGACGGGCTTACCGCCGACGTTTTGCTGTCGGGAGGAGAAACCTTAGATATAGCCGGCTTTAAGGTCGGGGTCATACACACGCCCGGGCATTCGCGCGGCGGCGTTTGTTATTTTTTGAGAGATTATTCGATTTTGTTTTCGGGCGACACGCTTTTTTTTGAGGACATAGGCCGAAGCGATTTTTATGACGGCGACTACGAGCTGCTTGTAAAATCTATAAGAGAAAAGCTGTTTGTCCTCGACGGAAACACCGTCGTCTACCCCGGGCACGACGAAAGCACCGCCATAGAGCACGAAAGAGGCAGGGTTTAGGGAGCAGGGACGGTTTTGCTTTGTATATTCCGCCGCTACTCCACGGTGACGCTTTTTGCGAGGTTTCGTGGTTTGTCGGGGTCATAGCCGCGCTGTTTTGCCATGTGATAGGCAAAGAGCTGCGCGGGGATTATCGACGACAGCGGCGCAAAGAGGTCGGGGATATCGGGGATAATTATGCGTCGGTCAAAGACGTTTGAGGTTAGATAGGCGG
>JAISRB010000132.1 GCA_031273825.1 Clostridiales bacterium | reverse complement strand
GCTATTGGCCTTCAAAAAGCCGCCGCATTGGGCGAGAGCCTGCTCCTTTGAGTAGACCTCCTTGATATCCTCAAGCTTGACGCCCTTGTTGGCAATCAGGCTGTGCTCGACCTTTATTTTTGCGCTGCGGATTATATATAGCTTATAGCGTCTCATGAGGTCGTATATCTCGTTTACCGAGCCTGCGATACTGTTTTCGATAGGCAAAATTCCGACCTCGCACTCGCCTCTTTCGACGGCCTTAAATACGTCCTCAAAGGTATCGTAAAAGGTTATGTCGGGGTCTTTGAATATCTTGCCGGCGGCGATATGAGAAAACGCGCCCTTTGCGCCCTGACACGCCGTTTTCATCTTTTTTGGGAACGGCGGCATATTTGACGACACAATCCGCCGTATCTCGTCGAATATGGTAAAATTGAGATATTCCGACTGAATCCGGCGGCTCGTCTCAAAGATGATCGAATACAATTCCTTTATATAGCCCGCCGTTTTAAAGTCCTTGCCGCGCGTCAGACGCTCCAAAATTTTATTTTCGCGCTCTACGTTCAAAACGTCCGCGCCGTCGGCCTTTTTTTCCTCGCCCATGCTTTTGACGAGCCTCAGCCGCTCCGAATATTCGGCGGCTATTTTGTCGTCGATAAGGTCTATTTTGCTCCTCAAATCGTCTATGCTCACCTGTCTTGTCTCCTTTTTATGTTTTTTAGTTTCCTGATAATAAGCGTCAAAGCTCTATAATAAAATATCCAGCAACACGCACGCGGCGGCGGCCTCGACTACGGGCACGGCGCGCGGAACTATGCAGCTATCGTGCCGTCCGGCTATTTTGATTTTTGTATTTTCGCGGCGGTCTATGTCTATCGTGTCCTGCTCTAAGGCTATCGACGGAACGGGCTTGAAGGCCGTCCTGAAGGTTACGGGCATTCCGTTTGATATTCCGCCGGTTATTCCTCCGCAGTTGTTTGTCCGCGTGACGATAACGCCGCCGTCAAAGAACATCGCGTCGTTTGCCGCGCTCCCTCTCATGGCCGATACGCCGAAGCCCGCGCCGAATTCTATGCCCTTGACGGCGGGAATTCCGAATATCGCGGCCGACAGCTTGCTCTCTAAGCCGTCAAAAATCGCGCCGCCGAAGCCGGCCGGAAGCCCTTTGATGACGCATTCGATTACGCCGCCGACGGAGTCGCCGCCTTTAGCCGCGTTTTCTATCTCTTTTATTATAGCGTCTTTGCGGGATTTGTCAAGCAACGGATAATCGGCTTGCTTAATTTCTCTTATTTTTTCGCAATCAAGCTCCTTTAAAGCCGCCGATAAGCCGTTATACGAGGCCGCGGAGGTCTTTCCTATCGACGAAATATAGGCGACGACCTCTACGCCGCGTTTTGCCAGAACCGAAAGGGCTATGCTTCCGGCGGCGCAAAGCGGCGCGGTCAGCCGTCCCGAAAACTGTCCGCCGCCTCTGTAGTCGTTGAAGCCGCCGTATTTGACGTAGGCGGCGTAGTCGGAATGCGACGGTCTGAACGTTCTCTTTAAGCTTTCATAGTCGGCGGAGCGCGTGTCGGCGTTTTCGATTATGAGGGCTATAGGCGCGCCTGTGCTTTTGCCGTCTAAAACTCCCGACAATATCTTAAATACGTCGCCCTCGCGCCGTTTTGTCGAAAACGCCGCGCTTGACGGCTTGCGCCTGTCTAAAAAGGCTCTTATTTGACTCTCGTCTATATCGGTCCCCGCGGGCAGGCCGCTTATGACCGCGCCGATTGCCCGCGAATGCGATTCGCCGAATATGTCGACGACGTAGTTTTTTCCGAATAGCGACATTTTTTTCTTTCTCCTTGACGGCTTTTATTTTTTGCGGCTTACGCGTTTTTATTCCCCGAGTTTTTTTAAGTCGTCAAAAAACTTAGGGTAAGATTTTTCTACCGCCCGCGCGTTTGTCACGGTTATTTCTCCGTCGGCGGCATAGGCCAAAACCGCCGCCGACATGGCCATGCGATGGTCGTTTACGCTGTCTATGACGGCCGGCCTATAAGCGTCCGCGCCGTCTATTATCAGGCTGTCGCCGTCGATTGCGGCGCGGCCTCCGGCAATGTTTATCATGGCGGCGGCGGCGGCAAGACGGTCGCTTTCTTTGAGCCTGAGCCGCCCCGCGTTATATATGACCGCGCGCCCCTTGGCCGCGCCCGCCGCGACGCTAAGCACGGGAACGAGGTCGGGAATTTCTCCCGCGTCGATATCGACGGCGGTCAGCCGCGATTTTTTTATTGCGATATCTCCGTTTGCCTCTATCTTTATGTCACCGCCCATTCGGCGTATGATTTCCAAAATTTTTTTGTCGGGCTGGCGCGAATTGACGTCAAGCCCGCAAAGCGTCACGTCTCCGTTTAACGCCGCCGCGACGATAAAAAACGCCGCGTTTGACCAATCGCCCTCGACGGTGATTTTTTGGGGAGAGACGTAGGGCCGCCCTCCCCTCACGTCGTATATCCCGTCGGCAAATTCCGCGTCCGCGCCGAATTTTTTGATTATGTCAAAGGTCAGGTCTATATAGCCCTTAGACTCCGCGTCCGCGTCGCAAATTATCTTGCTTTGACCGCAAAGCGTCGGCAGAGCCATCAAAAGCCCGGAGGTAAACTGCGAGCTTACCTTGCCGCCGACGCGGTATAGACCCGCGCTTATACCGTTGCCGACGACGATCGCGCCGCCCTCTCTTGTTATCTTTGCGCCGTTTTTTGTCATGACGGCGATAAGGTCGTCAATAGGCCGCTCGGGCAACCGTCCCTCGCAAAAAAACCGCGCGCGCGCGCCTATAGCCGCCGCAAACGGCAACAAAAACCTCAGCGTCGAGCCGCTCTCGCCGCAGTATAGATCGACATACTCGGCAGGCTTTTTCGACTCCGACAGCCTTATCGGCGTAACGACGGTCACGCCGCCGCAGGCGTCGTCAAAGGACGCGCCGAGAGCCGTCAGACACCGCCTTGTCGCGGCGACGTCGGCGGAGTCGTTCAAGCCGGTCACGGCGGTCGGCTTGTCTGCCGCCGCCGCGCATATCATTATGCGGTGAGCGGCGGACTTTGACGTTATGACCGGCAGCCTGCCCTTCAAAAATGTCTTTTTTATAACCTCAACCATTTGCGTTTCTATCCTTTGCTTTCTCTTTAGGCCAACGAGAGATATTCCCCCGCTTCGCGCGTTTCTATGTCGTGCAAAAAACAATCTCCTATGCCTTTAATCATGACGAGCGTCAGTTTTTTTCCGCTGACCTTTTTGTCGCCGGCAATTACCTTTGCCATTTGCTCCGCGCTATAAGGGCAGGCGGCGTCGATTCCCTGATTTTCGATTGCCTTAAAGATTTTTTGACGGTCGGCGGCCTGCAAAAAGCCTTTTTTAAAGGACAATTCGGCTATATACGCAAGCCCTATAGCCACGCATTTGCCGTGATGAAGCTTGTATTCGGACAGCTTTTCCACGGCGTGACCGACGGTATGCCCGAGATTGAGAAGCTTTCTCAAATTGCTTTCCCTTTCGTCGGCCTGCACGACGTCGCGCTTGATTTTGACCGAACGGGCGATTATCTCCTCAAAATCCGCGTCGGCGGAGGCCGAAAAGCCCGACAGCAGGTCAAAGTCACCGCCGCCCTTTAGCACGGCGTGCTTTATTATTTCGCCCATTCCGTCGGCTATGAGGTCGTCCGACAGAGTTTTTAGCGTATCTAAATCGCAGACGACCGCCGACGGCTGAAAAAAACAGCCCGCGAGATTTTTGCCCGTCGAAAGATTGATTCCCGTCTTGCCGCCCACCGACGAATCGACGGCGGCAAGGAGCGTCGTCGGAGCCTGAACGAGGGTTATTCCCCTCAGATAGGTCGCCGCGGCAAAGCCGGCCATGTCGCCGGTAACGCCGCCGCCAAGGGCTATGACCGCGTCGGTTCGCGTCAGCCTGCTCCGCCCCAAAAATTCGAGAATTTTTATGTATTCGGCGGCGTTTTTTGAGGCCTCTCCGTTTTTGAAAACGTATTTTAAGGGCAGTTTTCCGCTTGCCTCAACCGAATTCATAACGCGCTCCGAATAAAGCCCGTCGACTATGTCGTCGCATATGACAGCGATTTTTTCGGCTCTTTTAGCGACGGCCGACACGGTTTCGCCTATCGCGTCGAGCGCGCCCTTAGATATAATTATATCATAACCGGCGGCGATATTTACACGCAGTTTTTTCATTTATACCAACCCGTAATCCTTAATCTCATATTTTTTTGTCCTTGAAGTCCTTAGACTCTTTCAAAGCTTTTTGTCAAACAACCCGGCCATCATTTTTAGCTTTTGCGTTATAAAATCAAATTCCGCGGGCAAAATCGATTGGTCGCCGTCGCAAAGCGCGTTTTCCGGGTCGTTGTGAACCTCTATAATCAATCCGTCCGCGCCCGCCGCCATCGACGCATAGGACATAGGCGCGACAAGCCGCGCTATTCCCGTCGAATGGCTCGGGTCGACTATGACGGGCAGATGCGTCGCCTCCTTTATAATAGGAATGCACGACAGGTCGAGAGTGTTTCTCGTCACGCCCTCAAAGGTTCTTATTCCGCGCTCGCAGAGTATGACCCTCGCGTTGCCCTCGGACATAATGTATTCCGCGCTCATCATCAGCTCCTGCAGGGTGTTGGCAAGCCCGCGCTTCAAAAGTATAGGCTTGTCGGTTTTGCCAAGCTCCTTAAGCAGCTCAAAGTTTTGCATATTTCTCGCGCCCACCTGAATGACGTCCACGTCGCGAAAGAGGCTAAGGTGCGCTATATTCAAAATTTCCGTGACAATCGGCAGGCCGGTTTCGCGCTTTGCCTCCAACAGGTAGTCCATTCCTAGAGCCTTTAACCCCTGAAAGGCGTAAGGCGACGAGCGCGGCTTAAAGGCTCCGCCGCGCAGGGCGCGCGCGCCCGATTTTTTGACGCTTTTGGCTATGCCGACAATCTGCTCCTCCGACTCGACGGAGCACGGGCCGGCTATTACCGTAAAATTTCCGCCGCCGAATTTGACTCCGCCGCCGATATCTATTACGGTGTCCTCGGGATGAGCCTTCCGGCTGACGCTCTTGAATGCCTTTTCTTTGAGTTCCATTGCTTTTTCTCTCCTAAAAAAAATTAAAGGGAGTCGCCATACATCGGCAACTCCCTCGCATTGTTGTGCTTAAAATTGTCAATATATGTCTATAGTAAACCGCGGCTAAAGTAAAACCAGCCGAAAAAGAAACGGTAAACAAAATAGACATTATTGATTATTTTTTTCATATTGTTGTTATTATACTATAATTAAAAAACTTTGTCAACAAAAAGCGCAAAAAACTTGCCGTTATTTTTGCTAATTTTTCCCAATCCTTATCGATTGCGGCG
This sequence comes from Clostridiales bacterium, assembly GCA_031273825.1. GTDB lineage: Bacteria > Bacillota > Clostridia > Christensenellales > JAISNN01 > JAISNN01. Next base: position 34,187 of record JAISRB010000132.1, on the reverse strand, counting down.
GCGTTTTTTGAGTCGGTCAAAAATTCCTTACAGGTCGTCCGCGTCCTGCTCCGGCGTTTCGGCGACCGACGGCGCGCCGGTATACATACCGAGCGGGTCATAGTTTTGCGAGGTCATATCGCCGACAGCCGTTTGCCCGACGGCTCCGCCCGCCGAACGGCTTTTGTCTTTGTGTCTTGCAAAAATATCTTTAAATTTCATGTTTTTCCTCCTTTCCCCTATTTATCATGCGCAAAAAAAGCAAAAAAAAACGCGTCGAAAGCTTTTAATTTTCGACGCGGAGTTTTTTTGTGTCGTTTGACGTTTTTTTATTTCTTTTTGTCCGAACGGCCTTGCTGAAGCTGCGCTGCGGCTCTGTCGCGGCAAGGAATGCGCATAGGTCTGAAGCAGTCGGCTCCGGGGCCTCTGCCGTAGGCCGCGCCGCCGTAATACTGCTGATAAGGCTGCGGCAACGGCGCGCCGTAATACGGCTGATAAGGGGAATATCCCCCGAAATAACCGCCGTACTGCGGATATTGCGGATAAGCGTAAGGATACATAGGCGCGCCGGCGTATTGATAAGGCGCGTAAGGCGAAGGCATAAAGCTCATCGCCGGAACATAGTCGTATTCGATTCCGTTTTCGTCGATATAGCAAGGCTCGCACGCCGGCGTCTCGCCGCCGAAATATTGCGAATCGCGGGAGCACCCGCCGTCGCCTTGATTTAGACAGGCCTGCGCCTGATAATCTACCGCGCCGCCGCTAAGCAACACCTGACCGTTGACGGACGAACCCTTGACGTATTCATACACGGCCTTTTGATATTGAACGGTAACGGGATAAGACGCCGCGCCGGCTATTTCGAGGCCTTTTTTTGTTTTGCGGCTAAATTTCACTCCGCAATTCAAGCAATATGAGGCGTGTTTTGACGATTGAAAACCGCAAACGCTGCAATATTTGACGCCCGTGTCGATGACCTTTCCGCACGAGCCGCAGTATTGGGCGTGATCTTTTATGGGTTTTCCGCATTCGGAGCAGTACATACCGCCACTCTCCTTCTATCTTTGTTTTAATATTATACTACAAACGAGACGCTTTGTCAATAGTTCGGCAAAAAATATTTTTAAATCGCTTGCAAATTTTCTCCAAATAATTTAAAATTTAAGCAATGGAAAATAAAATCATCGTAGCGTCCGCCACTCCGGCGGGCAAGGGCGGCGTAGCCGTAATCAGAATAAGCGGACAAGGCAGTCTAAATTGCGCCCTGAGCGTCTTTGCTTCGTCAAAAACAGACGACGCTTCTAAGCTTGAGCCGAACGTCATGTATTTTGGAAATATCGTCGCCGACGGAGTGCGCGACGAGGGCTATCTGGTCTTTTTCAAAGCCCCGAAATCCTTTACCGGAGAGGACGCGGCCGAGCTTCAATGCCACGGCGGACGCGGAATCGTCGCGGCGATTATATCCGCGCTCTGCAAAAACGGAGCCTATCCCGCGGAGCGCGGCGAGTTTACCAAACGCGCCTTTCTCAACGGGCGGCTGAGCCTGTCCGACGCGGAGGGCGTCGCCGACATGATAAACGCCGAAAGCCGCGCGGCCTTAAAGGCGGCCTACCGCATGATGAGCGGCGAGCTGTCAAAGGAAATTCATCTCATGCAGTCGGAGCTTGTCAAAATAATAGCCGCGCTCGAGGCGCGGCTCGACTATCCCGACGAGGTAGGGGCGGCCTTAGACGGCGGCGACGGCGGCTATGCCGCCGCCCTAAAAGCCGTATGCGGCCGTATGCAAGCCCTTTTGGCGGCCGCGCCGGGCGGCGCGGTCATAAAGCGCGGAGTCAACGCCGCGCTTGTCGGCTCGCCCAACACGGGCAAGTCGTCGCTTCTCAACCGTTTTCTCAAAAAAGACAGGGCTATAGTCGCCGATCTCCCGGGGACGACGCGCGACACCCTCGAGGAAAGCTTAGAATTTGACGGAACGGCAATCAATCTGACCGACACCGCGGGGCTTCGCTCCGACGCTTGCGGCGTCGAGCAAAAGGGAATCGAACGCTCTTATATTGCGGCCGGCGGCGCGGACGCGGTCGTCTACGTCATAGACTCCGCCGCCTTTCAAAGCGACGCCGCGGCTTGCGCGGAGGCTTTTTTTGAATTCTTAGCCGCCGCGGACGGAGAAACTCCCGTGATAATCGCGCTCAACAAAAACGACCTGCAAGACGGCGAAACGCGCAAAAAAAGCCTTGCCCTCGCCCGCAAGCTATTCGGCGGCAAGGCCGAAAAAATCTTTTCTGTTTCGGCGCATACCGGCGACGGCGCGGACGCGCTGCTCGGCCATATCGCGGCTAAGCTCCGCGACCGCGCCGACTCCGACGCGGCTCTCATGACAAACCGCCGCCACGAGGCGGCTCTGCGCGCGGCTCTCGCCGACGCGTCCGAAGCCTTAGACGGCATGTCAAAGGGCGCGGACGCCGAATGCGTGCTCGTCGACCTGCGCGGCGCGTGGTCGAGGCTCGGCCAAATAACCGGCCAAACGGCGGCGGAGGATATCGTCGACGAAATTTTTTCCGGCTTTTGTCTCGGAAAATGATAATTAAAAACAAAAAAAAATAAAAATACTCTAAACGATAACGGATATTATGAAAACAACTCCGACAAAATCCTCCCCCGCCTTTGACGTTATAGTCGTCGGCGCGGGACACGCGGGAACCGAAGCCGCTCTCGCCGCCGCAAGGCTAAAGCAAAAAACTCTGTTACTGACGATGAGTCTTGATTCGGCGGGCTTTTTGGCGTGCAATCCAAACATAGGCGGCACGTCAAAGGCTCAGCTCGTCCGCGAAACCGACGCGCTCGGCGGTCAAATCGCGATAGCCGCCGACAAGGCCGCCATTCAGATGAAGCTGCTCAACGCGGCCAAGGGCGCGGCGGTGCAAAGCCTGAGGGGGCAGGTTGACAAGGCACTCTATCACCGCATAATCAAAGAAACCCTCGAAAACCAAGACGGTCTGACAATCAAGCAAGACGAGGTCACAGGTCTTATATTAGACGGCACGGGCGGCGTTTGCGGCATAAAAACCGCCGCGGGGCAGGTCTATTATTGCGGAGCTGTCGTCGTCTGCACGGGCGTCTACCTTGATTCTCAAATAATCATAGGCGAATACTCCAAAAAATCAGGCCCGTCGGGCTTTTTCCCCGCCGACGGAGGGCTGTCGGCGGCTCTCAAGGACTGCGGCTTAGAGATACGCCGTTTCAAAACCGGCACGCCGCCGCGCATACACGCGCGGAGCATAGACGCGTCAAAAACGCAAATTCAGAGGGGCGAGAGCGGCATATGCTCCTTTTCCTTTGTCAACGGCTATTATAGCGTTCCTCCGGAAAATCAGGCCGTATGCCTTTTGACCTACACGACGGCGTATACCGCCGAAATAATCCGCCGCGGCATATCGCGCTCGCCCATGTATAACGGCGCGATAAAGGGCGTAGGACCGCGCTATTGCCCCTCGATTGAGGACAAAATCATGCGGTTTCCCGACAAGGAACGTCATCAGATATTTCTTGAGCCCGAGGGTCTTGACACGCGCGAGGTCTACGTTCAGGGGGCGAGCAGCTCTCTGCCCGCCGACATACAGCTTGACGTAATACGCTCGATAGAGGGTCTCGAAAACGCCGAAATAATGCGTTTTGCCTACGCTATCGAGTATGATTGCATCGACCCCCTGCAGTTAAAACCGACGCTTGCCGTCAAAAACCTTCCCGGTCTCTATACGGCCGGTCAAATCAACGGCACAAGCGGCTATGAGGAGGCGGCGGCGCAGGGTCTTATCGCCGGCATAAACGCCGCGCTCTATCTCAAGGGTCTGCCGCCTCTCGTCGTCGGGCGCAACGAGGGTTATATCGGCGTACTCATCGACGACCTTGTGACAAAGGGCACAAACGAGCCTTATCGAATGATGACCTCGCGCGCGGAATACCGCCTTACGCTAAGGCAAGACAACGCCGACACGCGCCTGACCCAAAAAGGCCGCGACATAGGGCTTGTCACCGACGAACGCTATCAAAAATTTCTCAAAAAACAAGCCGAGCTGCGAGAAATCGCCCAAAAGGCGCAAACGGCGTTAAGCCCCGACGGCAAGCTCCGCGCGCTCTTTGCCGAGCGCGGCGCGGAGCTTGCCGAGCGCGGCTACACGGTTTTTGAGCTTGTCAAGCGACCCGAATTTGACTTTGAGGCGATCGGCGCGGTCTGCCCCGGCTTTGACGGCTATTCGTCCGCCGCCCTCGCCGAGGCGCAAGCCGAAATCAAATACGGCGGATATATAGAAAAGCAAAACGGAGATATCAAGAGCTTTCTAAGAGCCGAGGCCAAGGTCATTCCCCCCGACGTCGACTATTCTCAAATAACCGGCCTGCGCCTCGAGGCGCGCCAAAAGCTCGCCAAAATCAAGCCCGAGTCAATCGGCCAAGCTATGCGCATCTCCGGCGTTTCGCCGGCGGATATCGGTGTGTTGATGCTTTATATCAGGGGTCGCGTTTAGCGGTCGGCGGTCGGCGGCGGCGGTTTTTAATGAATAGCCGTCGGGTTAGGGCTTAACGGCTATGTTTTGACAAAAAGTCGTTCCACTTTTGTCAATTATATACGACAAAAGTCGAACGACTTTTTGTCATTTTTTTTAATTTTGCTTGCATTATCGGCTTTTTTGTGTTATACTATAGGGGTATCCGGAGGCGCATATAATGAAACGTTTGATTGAAGACAAATTAATCGCATGGAAAAACCGGCCAAACAAAATGCCGTTGCTTCTTTTCGGGGCGCGTCAGGTCGGCAAGACCACCACCGTCATAGACTTCGGCAAGGCTCAATATTCAAATACCGTCGTTTTTAATCTTGAGAGCAACGAGGCCTTGCAAAACGTCTTTGACGGCGACCTCTCGCCCGCCCGCATTATATCCGAGCTTGAAACCTATTCGGGGCAAAGCCTTCAAAAAGGCGCGACCTTGATATTTTTTGACGAGATTCAGGCCTGTCCCAAGGCGTTGACCGCGCTCAAATATTTTTGCGAGGAGGCTCCCCGATATCACATTGCCGCGGCCGGCAGTCTTTTGGGCGTCGCGCTAAACCGCGGACGCAAAAAGCAAGACGATTCTATTGCCGCCGCCGTGTCTTATCCCGTCGGCAAGGTTGAAATCCTCACTATGTTTCCGATGACCTTTGAGGAATTTTTGCTCAACGTCAATCCGCTCTTATCCGCAGAAATCAAAAAGCGTTATGAGAGCCTCTCTCCTCTTTCCGAAATCGCCCACAAAAAAGCCTTAGAGCTATTCCGCGCCTATCTTTATACCGGCGGAATGCCGCAGGCGGTTTTTGCCTATTGTGAACAAAAAGATTTAGACGCGGTGCGTATAAGACAAAACGAGATTCACGCGCTCTATTCCTTGGATATGGCAAAATACACCACCGCCGCCGAGCAAATCAAAATCAAGGCGATATACGCGAGCGTTCCGGCGCAGCTTGCAAAAGAAAACAAAAAGTTTCAATACAGCCTCATAAAAAGCGGCGCGCGCGCCGCCGCCTATGAGGAGGGCTTAGAGTGGCTCGCCGCGGCGGGCCTTATCATCAAGTGCGGCAAGGCCGGCGCGGGAAGGCTTCCGCTTAGCAGTTATATAGACTTGCAGTCCTACAAAATATATCTCTCCGACGTGGGCTTGCTCAACGCCAAAGGCAATATTCCAAAAAATATTGTGCTTACCCAAAGCGGACTCGGCGGCGAAGCAAAGGGCGCGATGACCGAAAACTACGTCGCGCAGGAGCTTGTGGCCGGCGGTCACACAATCGCCTATTGGGAGAGCCAAGGAAAGGCCGAGGTTGACTTTTTGATACAAACGGAGGACGGCGTTATTCCCGTAGAGGTAAAAGCTCAAACCAACACGCAAGCAAAGAGCCTCAAAGAATACGTTTGCAAATTTGACCCAAAATATTCAATTCGCATATCCGCAAAAAATTTCGGCTTTGAAAACGACATTAAGTCGATTCCGCTATACGCGGTGTTTTGCTTGAAACCGTAGCATTTAACTCCCGGCAAACACAAAAACAACGGCGGCGCATTTGCGCCGCCGTTGTTTTGTGCGTTTGTTCTTAATATCTGTTTGTAGGATAAATCTTTCGCGCTTGTTTTTGGACTACCTGCGTTCCTACCCCTACGCCGTCGTCCGACAGCCTCATAACGGTTTGGCTTCTATTGAGGACTCTGTTTTTCTCCGCGGCTATCAGTCTTTCTCTCACGGCCTTTGAAGCGGCCTTGATACCTTTCGCCGTCTTTTTTAGCTTGACGGCGTGGGCTACGGCTATTCCGACTCCGACGGAGGCAACGCCTCCGGTCGCGCCTATCGGCACAAATATGCTTGTGTATTCCTCGGACTCTATCGGCTGCACCGGTTCATAGTTGACATAATCGTCGCCGACAAGTCTTATTTGCACGCTGTACACCGTAAAATTGCCGACCTCAAACTCCGCCGCGCTCTGCCACGTGTCGCCGCCGTCTATGCTATACTCGGCCGTGTAGCCCTTTGGATTGTCAACCGTAAGCTTTCCGCTTGTTCTCGTCACGCCAAATTCTGCCGCGGCTTTCGTAACGGTCAGCACCGCCGCCGTGTCTACGTAATAGTTTTGCATTCCCTCGCCCAAATAGCTAAGCGTCGGCACATAATAGTATACATAAGCCATTACCGCCTCGAACGCCGCCGCGTCGTCGACTCTCACCGTATTGCCCGATACGTCGATATAATACACATAATCGATTGCTATATCTTCAGAGGTCACATAGCCCTCCTCGCCGTCAAGCAGACCGCCGGCATAGACAAAGCTTTGCCCCTTTATCAAGCCCGACAAATCGGTTCCGTCATAGACCGCCTCCGCGGACGGAGCCTCTATCGTCAGCTTGATTGCGTTTATGCCGCCGTCAAGCGTCTCCGAATATTCTATAGTGTCAAGCTCCAAGTCAAAGGCGTAGTTGCCGTCCGCGTCGGTCAGCTTAAACTCCAAAATTACTCCGTTTGCTCCGGCGTTGACTCCCGGAAACTCAAACTTCAAACCGTCTATCAAATCGGTTATTTTGTCGCCCAAGACAAGCCCCTCGACCGAGCAATAGCTAAGCCACCCGAGCGGCGTCTCGTTCGTGCCGTCATAGGTCTTATATATCGGCGCGTTCGGCAGGACGACGGTTATCAGCTTCTTGTGAATAGTTACGTTTATCTCATAATTTACATATGTATAGTTCGGGTCGTCCGGCGTAAATCTAACGATATAGCTTCCGCTGTCCTTATACTCGGCATAAGTCTTACCCACAAGCGCTCCCCAAAACAATGTGCTGCCCGTCACCGTCTCGCCCGGTATGCCGTCTAAGACAAAGCTTGTAGGCAGGGCTTGACCGTATTCTAACTCTATATCCTCCGGCTGCGCCGCCCTCGCTTTGGCTATCAGGCTTCCGTCAAACTCATAAGCTCCGTTTCCTACAAGGCGATAGTTTTGGTTTATCAACACCAACGCCACCGACACCGTCAGCCCTTCGCCGGCGTTCTTGCCCGACAGATACACCGACGGTCTCGCCGCGTTCAGCGCGAGCACTCCGTCTAACGAATCCGCGGAAACTATTCCCGCTATGTCAAAGACCTCCGTCAGATTATTAGGAGCCAAATCGACATAAACGCCGTTTATCAAAACCTTTGCCGCATCCGTGCCGTCATATATCTTTTCAAAGATCGCTCCGATCTTTTTGTCGACGGTCAAAAGCGCGCGATCTATCCTCAGCGTCGACGCCGAAACTAACACATAGCTTGACAATGTATAGTTTATCGCGTTGTCGTCAAGCAACGTTATATTTGCCGTTATCGAATAACCGCTTCCGACGTTCGCCGTGCCGTAAGCCGCGTCTACGCTAAACTGCACTCCCTCGGCAAAGACTCCGACGGTATCAACAAAGCTCAATCTATAGTTGACTCCCAAAACGGCCGCGTCCGTGCCGTCATAAAGCTTGCTTGCGGCGTTCGTCATCGTCACCGCGACGTTTCTCTTATATATATAAGCCTCTCTCGGCGTATTGTCCATGACATAGTTGGCCGCGCCCTCGCCGCCAAGCTCAACGGCTACGGCATAAGCAAAATCGCTCGCGTTTGCGCTTGCGACCCGCACCGCCTTGACCAAATACGCCAAAGCCTCCTCGCCGGCGATGATTCCGCTTACGCTGCCCGTCAGCGTGATTATATCGGTTCCGTCATAAAATTTCGATTGAGCCTCGACGTTGTTTAGCGTCAGCTCTATCGGCGATATCTCGTGGGTTGCCTCATAGATATTCGTTATAAGCTCATAGTTGTCGGCCTTTGTGCCGCCGTCAGAAGCTCCCGCGATAAGATTGACGACTATCGTCAAGGTCTTGCTGCCCGCGTTTTTGTCGGCGTAACCCGTCGCGATGCCTATGCTATATAGCTTTTCGGTGATATTCTCGCCGTCTACAAGCCCACTAAAACCCGTGACCTCAAACTCGATTCCAGCTCTCGCCCTCGTCGTTCCGTCATATATCCTATTGTTGACGTTCAAAGTAAACTCTATCTCTTTGGGGAATATTGTCACGCTGCCGTCAATCACGATAAAGCTTTCGTATGAATAATTTTTTATCGTGTCTCCCAAAAGGAGAAATTTGACGGTATACGTTCCCGCGTCCACGCCCGAAAGAGGCTCGGCTCCTACGACTATCTTGTTGTTGTCATCGCCCGGCAAGCCGGTAAAGCTACCTCCCGTCTCTATGACATTCGTGCCGTCATATTCCTTGTTCGTCGCCCAAAGACCGGTAATGTTGGAGGCGTATAGCGTCCTCTTTTCTATAGTAAACTCGACTCCGGTAAGCACGCCGACATTATCCTCAACCCCGTTTTTTAAGATCGCCGAATATTTGTAGCGGCCGATATTTGTCGGCTTTTCCGTGCTATAGTAGCCCCCGCCGTCGGTGCTCTCATATATCCAAGAGGCCACGCTCGCGCCGCCCGTCAAGGCCGAGACCGTAATCTCCGCCCCCTGACCCGCCGCGTTGTAGACATATGTATTTGTGCTTGAAACCGTCACGGGGATTTGCGCAAAGTTTGCCGTCGCGGCAAAGGACGAACCGGACATTTGGAAGTATTTTTGATCCGCGGTCTGCGATACGTTCAAAGCCGACGAGGTAATGAGTCCCGTCCAACCCGTAAAGTAATAGTTGTTATTAGGTTGCGCTATAGCGTTAATCGACGGAGCCTGCGCTTGAACCTGCGTGGCAGTAGCGTTTGCGTTGGCCTGCGTCAAGTCTCCGCCTGTCACGATTCCGCCCGCCGTCGAGGCAACGCCGACCGCCGGAGTGTTGTATGTGATAGAAAATTGAGTGTCATAGAGGGATACGGCCGCGCCGGCCGTGGTGGTTCTACTCCTAGTGGTTTGGTTAGCGTAAGCCAATGCACTAGCTAAAATAATGATAGACGTTTTATTTTTCAACTTGGCGACCGGGAGATTAATAATAGCCTGTACAGGCAACGACGCTGTAAGAACCGTATTGCTCCCACCCTGTGCCTGACTCCGACCGCTAGTATACAAACACCCATTCACATCCACTGCTGAGTTGTCATGCAATACGACGCTTGCGCCGTCCGAATTATATACATGAAAATACAATTCGTTATAATTCTGAGCAGCAGCGCGTCCTTGTGTAGTGGCATATAAAGCATAGTAAACCGTCATGGTAATTGAGGTGACTCTGTCGTTATTTATCGCCGTCTGCAAGTCGGAACTTAAATTAAATGTATCTCTTATATGGGCTTGATCGGTATAGGTAACACTTTGAGCAGAACTACTAGTACTAGTTTGCACGCTATATCCCGTGTTTGCATAGCCGCCGCCAGTCATCGCGCTCTGATTTCCGATTGTGCTTGCGTCAAAGCTTGGGTTTTCGCGATAGCTGTCGACTAAACCCAATTGCTCGTCTCTTGTGACGGTTATCTGGGTGTCGTTTGCGTTATTGTTTGAGCTTGTGTATGTGGTGGCAAAAGACTCCCCGCCCGAGAAAGCCGAAAGCGCCCCGAAAGCGAAAAACATGCCGGCTATAAATATGAAAGCAAGCGCCAAAGCCGCAAAGCCCGTTTTTGTTTTGTTTATCTTTCTCCCGAAAACCGCATTCATAGAGTCTTTCTCCTTGCATTTTTAAAGATTATATAGGCATAAGTAAAGAATTTTACCATGTTACATACATTTTATCACTATTTTGACCCTATGTCAATAGGCTTTTTAAAAAAAGTTAAAAAAAATTGAAAAACGGCGCAAAACGGCGCGCTTTAGCGGCCGGCGGATAGCTTAGCGGTCGGTGAGCGGCGGTCGGCGGTTAGCGGTGACCGCTAAGCTTAAAAACTCTCATGTCTTTTTAGGAAGTCGGCCGGTTTGACAATCTCGAGACCGTCGTATGTATGGTCAAAGAAATCATTGTCGCCGGTGATGAGTATATCGGCTTTAGTATCTATTGCGTCAATTAAGATTGATATATCGTTCTTATCTCTTATTTTGATATTGCCGTTATTATTTATATTAGATTCGTGATATTCAAACGGTAGCGCATCTAAAAAATTTTCCACTTCGTTCAATTTGTTTATTCTTGGATATGCGGCAACTTTTTTTAATTCTTCTATGATATAACTTGATAAAATGATTTTGTGACTTTTTGATATTATTTCCATAACTTTGTTTATTGCCGGACTTTTAAAACAAATTAATGAAACAAGAATATTTGTATCTAATATTATTCTCATATTCTGTTTGCTCTCATATCCTTAATAAACTTTACTACGTCTTGCTCGTCCTTCCAACCCATTTCATCGGCCACGCCCTCAAACTCTTTTTGAACTTCCTCTATCGCCGACATAACCGGATTGATTATTTCTATTTTATTTTTGTTTGTTTTTATGATAAATTCGTCACCGTCTTTAATATTCATTTTTTTTCTTATCTCGAGCGGTATTTTTATTTGTCCGTTCATTAATTTAGCCGTTTGCATGTTGCGCCCCTCCCTTATTATAGTATTAACATTATACCACAAAATTTACCCTTTAGCAAGTTATTTTTTTTGCGGAAGCTATGCCAAACCGCGGAAGCTATGCCAAACCTTGGCATAGAAAAACCCTTTTGACATGCTTTTTTGCGGAATCTATGCCAAACTTTGGCATAGAAAAACCCTTTTGACATGCTTTTTTGCGTCAAAACGACGTTTTTTCGCCGTTTTTTTTATTATTATACAGTTTTTTTAGATTAATAGCAACTAATCTATGCCAAATTTGGCACAAATTTTTGTTTTGCGCCGTTTTGGTGAGCAGCGGTCGGCGGCGGCTGTGGTTAGTGACCGGCGGGCGGCGGTTGATATTTAGCAAATGTGTTTTTGTATGAAGTCGGCGGGCTTTAAAATCTCTAAATCGTCATATTTTCGGTCAAAAAAATCGTTGTCGCTTGTAATTAAAATATCAGCTAAAATGCGTTTTTTATACATTCTTTGATTTCCTATATTCTTTTACGAGGTTTACTATGTCCTCCTCCGTTTCTATTCCCAGCTCCTCGGCGGCTCCCTTATAGGCGTTTCTTACCTCGTCTATTGCCGCAATGCTCGCGTTCTCAATAATGATATAGTTATCTCTTTGAGTAATAGCGACCCTTCCGCCGTCGTTAATGTTTAGTAGTTTTCGTATATTGGCCGGCAATCTAATTTGTCCGTCCGGCGTGACTCTTGCCGTTTGCATGTTGCGCCCCTCCCTTATTATAGTATTAACATTATACCACAAAATTTACCCTTTAGCAAGTTGTTTTTTTTGCGGAAGCTATGCCAAACCGAGGAATCTATGCCAAACCTTGGCACAAATTTTTGTTTTGCGCCGTTTTGGTGAGCAGTGTGCGGTGGCGGCGGCTGTGGTTAGTGACCGGCGGGCGACGACAATTGGCTTGCCGTATTCCCGGCGGCGGTCGCTAAGCTATCCGCTCACGCCTTTAACTATTAAAGAGGTCGTTCAGCCCTATTAAGCTTATGCCGCCGTCTTTTGAGGCGCTTGCCTTTAGAGCGTCGCTAAAGCCCGATTTTGAAAAAATGTAATAATAGGCGTTTTGCGCTTTGAATAGCACGGCCTTGCGTTTGAGGTCGTCGAGAATTTCTACTCCGGCTTTTTCGTTGCGCCATTTGCATTCGCCGAATATAGCCGCATCCTTGCTAACCGCAACCAAATCTATCTCCTCCTCACGCTTTAGCACGGGGTTGTTGCCCCACCATCTGCCTATAGCGTCAAAGACGAAAGGCAGACTCCCGTTTGCGTTTTGACGTATCATATATTGCTTGCATACGTCCTCAAAAATATGCCCCATATACTCCGGCAAAAACGGAGCGACCTTTTTGTCATAGACGTGCTCGGATTTTCCGCTCTCGATGTTGCTTAAATTTTCCGGCACAAATCTATACCAAAATCTATACATATTGTCTTTGAGCCGATAAACGCCGTTTCGACCCTTAGCCGTTCCTATAGGCGTTTCCTTTTCGATAATTCCGAGGCTTATGAGGCCTTTGATATATTTGCCGCATTTAGAATTATCCTCGCCGCTTTTTGTCGCTATCTCGTTGAGCTTTGACGCTCCGTTTGCAATCGACGCGATAATAGTGTTATAAACGGCCGGCTCGCGCAGCTCTTGTTTTAAAAGGTTTTGCGGCTCCTCATATAAGCTTCCGAATTTGTCAAAGAAGCTCTCGCGTATTCCCTCCGTTACGGTCTTATATCTCCCGATAATGTTGAGATATTGCGGTATGCCGCCCGTAACCGCGTAGCCTATAAGCTTTTGCTCAACCGCCGCGCCGGCAAAAAATTCCGCGCTGTCATAATAATCAAGCGGAGTTATCTTGTATTGCTCGCTGCGCCTGCCGTATAGCGGGCTTTTGTAGCCTAACACCTGATTTTCCATAAAGCTCATGCTCGAGCCGCAAAGAATCAGCATTATATTAGTCTTAGAAAGCGTCAAATCTATGCGTCTTTGCAATATCGACGAAATAGCCTTGTTTGCTCCCGCAAGATAAGGGAATTCGTCGATAGCCACGACGATATTTTCACCGGCCGCTTGCGCCGCGATATATTCAAAAGCCTTGTCCCACGTCAAAAAGCCGTCGGCGATAGCCCTCCCCGACGGATAAAGCTCAAACACCGCCTCCGAAAAATCTTTTAGGTTCGCCCCGTCGTTTTGCTCCGTCGCCATATAATATATAGCTTTTTTGTTTCCCTCGCGAATGAATTCGGCGATAAGGCTCGTCTTGCCGACGCGCCGCCGCCCGTATATCACCGCAAACTTAAAGCCCGGCCGGTTGAACGACCTCTCCATGGCCGTCAGCTCGCGCTTTCTCCCTTGTGAAAAAAATAAATTATCCATATCCGCCGATATCTCCATTGCTTATATACTTATGAGTTATTTACTCACGAGTATATAATAGCACATTTTTTTGTTTTGCGCAAGCGTTTGCGGCGGGTTAAGCGCTATGGGCGGCATGACTATTCGTCGTCCTCGGGTTCTATAAAGGTTTCTATTTGTCTTTTTACCGTAGGCGCGGGAAAATTCTTTTTTCGCTCCAACCGCTCCCTTGCCTCGGCAAGGATTTCGTGAATTTTTTCCTCAAACTGTTTTTTGGGCGGCAACGCCGTCCAATATTCGGCGACGGCGATTCCGGCTTTATCAAGTTCGAGCAGTTCGATTTGTTCGCGTTTTGTCTCGGCGCAAAGTATCAAGCCGATAGGCGCGCCTTCGCCCTCTTGCCGCTCATATCGGTCAAGCCATTTTAAATAAAGCTCCATTTGGCCTTTATATTTTGCGTCAAACTTTCCGACTTTCAACTCGACGGCGACAAGTCTTTTGAGCATTCTGTGATAAAACAGCAGGTCTAAGTGAAAGTCGTCGCCGTCGATTATCATGCGCTTTTGCCTCTCCACAAAGGTAAAACCTTTGCCGAATTCAAGAATAAATTTTTCTAACTCGTGAATAATCGCGCTTTCTAAATCGGCCTCGGCAAACTCGCCGTGCAACCCCAAAATGTCAAATAAATAGGGGTCTTTAAAGGCGTTAAAGGGAAGCATGGTATCGTCCGAAAGCCGGGCGTCGGCTATTTCTCCGCGTTCAAAGCTTTTTCGCGCTATCAGCCGCCTTAGTCCGCGCACGCTCAACTGTCTGTTTGCGCTTTCGTCGGCATAAAACAGCTGCGCCTCAATCGATTTTAACGGAAGCAGCTCGCGTATATGCGACCAGCTCAATTGTCGCGACAGCGCGGCGACAATTTTAGAATCGACAAATTGTTCGGCAAATTGCAACATCCTCCTGAGATTTTTTTCCTCAAAGCTTGCGCCGTAACGTTCAGCCAATTGTCGCGACACCGTCGCGACAATTTGCTTGCCGTATTCGGCGCGCTTGTCTTGCAAAACCGACCGGTTTATGTGCCGCCCGACCTCCCAAAACATAACAACAACGCAACTATTCGCCCGGCTATAAATTTCGCGCTTGCTTTTTTCTATAATCGCCGAAACCTCCGTCACAAGCGTTTTTTCAAACGATGATATATCGCCGCCCGAGATTAATCGGTTTTCCTTTGCCACAATTTTTTCTCCTCAAAATCAGAATATCGCAATTATATCACAAAATTTACCCTTTAGCAAGTTGTTTAGGCAATTATACCGTTATCCGTGGCAAACGCATAAAAATGCGTTCACCCCGCATTATATACTCACGAGCATATAGACGCACATTTTTTTGTTTTGCGCAAGCGTTTGCGGCTATCACTATTTCCTCTTAGTTATCATATACTATAGTAGTTTTTATAAGAAAAACGGAGGTGACTTTTTTATGTCTTTTTTAAATAACAATCCGCGTCCCGAAAGGACGCCCGGCCCTATAAACGGAAACCCTTTGGGCGGCCTCAACGAGCGCGTCTGCATTCAGGTAAAGAAGGTCTTTGACGCTTGCATAAGACAAGAAACTCTCGAAAACGAAAATATTGTCATTACTTCCTTTTCGCCGACGACCTCTATACCCGTAGAGCCGTTTAGATTTGTCAGCGCGGCAAGCTCTACATATATCGGAACCCTTTCGGATTTGATAATCGAGCCGCTGCCCGAGGGCAAGGGCTGCTCGCGCTGTAGGTTTAACGTGACCGCGCCGCTCAACGTCATATTTTTTGACGCGACGAATACGCGGTATACCGGAACCGCCGACCTGACGGTGTCGGCCGACATCATTTTGTTTATACCCGAGCCGTCGATTATGCCCTTTGAAATCGACACCGTCGTCAACTGCAACTGCCCGGAAGGCTCGTATATCGGCTCGAATACCTTTAACGTCACGGCTTGCATGACTATCATCACAAAGGTCGTCATCGAGGTGGAGCTGCTTGTGCCGTCATACGGCTATTGCTTTATTCCGCCTTGCCAGGAGTTTAACGAGGAGGTCTGCACGGGAGCGTTTGACCTGCCGCTGTTTCCTTCGAGCACCGTCAGACGGCCTTAATACGGCCTTAATAAAGAAAAAACGGCAAAAAGCCCGCCCCCGCTTAAAAACGGAGCGGGCTTTTTGGGCGTGCTTTTGTCCGCAAAAATAAACGCCTTTTCATGCGTTCGCCCTGCCGAAATTTGCTTGACACATTAAAGCGAATATGTTACTATTTATATATGCTTTTTAGGGCAATGCACCGCGATTTTGACTGACGATAACCGCGGAGGCGTTGCCTTAGCGTTTTTTTCCTAAAGAGGAGAGGCATTGTTTATGAAAAAAGAAACGGTTTGCGTGCACGGCGCGGGCGATTACGGCTTTGACGACCCGACGGGGGCGGTCTGCGTTCCTATATATCAAAGCGCGACCTTTAAGCACAAGGGGCTAAACAAAAGCACCGGCTTTGACTACTCCCGGCTGAGCAACCCGACGAGGCTGGCCGTCGAAAAAACCGTCGCCGCGCTCGAGGGCGGCGCGGGCGCGTCCGCGTTTTCGACGGGAATGGCGGCTATATCCGCGCTTTGCGAAATTTTTTCGCCGGGCGACGGAATCGTCGCGTCTCACGACCTCTACGGCGGAGCTATAAGGCTCTTTCGCAACATATCGCAAAAAAACGGTCTGACCGTAGATTTTGCCGACACCTCCGACCTCGACGCGGTGAGGGCGGCCATAAAGCCGAATACCCGCGCCGTCTTTATCGAAACCCCGACAAACCCGATGATGCTCGTCTCGGACGTGGAGGCTATCGCAAAAATCGCAAAGCCTCTCGGAATATTGACTATCGTAGACAACACCTTTTTGACCCCGTATTTTTTTAAGCCGCTTTCGCTCGGCGCGGATATCGTCGTTCACAGCGGCACAAAGTTTTTGTGCGGACACAACGACACCCTGGCGGGCTTTTTGGCGTCCGCGACGGCGGAGCTTGCCGAAAAATTTATAACCGTCGAAAAGACGACCGGCGCGTGCCTGTCGCCCTTTGACAGCTTTTTGGTCTTGCGCGGAATCAAAACCCTCGGCCTGAGAATGGAGCGCGGACAGCAAAACGCCTTTGAAATCGCAAAATTTTTGTCGGCTCACCCGCGCGTAAAAAAGGTCTATTACGCCGGCTTAGAGTCTAACGGCGGCTATGAGATTCTCAAAAGACAGGCGGAGGGCTTTGGCTGTATGATATCCTTTGAGGTCGACAGCGTTGAAACCGTAGAGCGCGTTCTCGGCGGCGTCAAGCTGATAGCCTTTGCCGAAAGCCTCGGCGGCGCGGAGACGCTCGTCACCTATCCGGCGGTGCAGACCCACGCCGACGTGCCAAAAAACGAGCGCGACGCGCGCGGCATAAACGACAGGCTGCTGCGCCTCTCCGTCGGCATAGAAAACGCCGGCGACCTGATAGAAGATTTGGCGGCCGCGCTCGGCCGGTAAAAAAAAATAAAACCGCAAGAAAAAAAATAAAGCTGCGAGAAAAAAATAAAGAGAAAAACGCCATGAAAAAATATAACTTTGACGAAATAATAGACAGACGATGTACCAATTCGCTAAAATTCGACTTTGCGGAGCGGCGCGGCAGACCCGGCGGGCTTATTCCTATGTGGGTCGCCGACATGGATTTTAAGGCTCCCGACGAGGTCATAGACGCGCTCAAAAAAACCGCGGAGCACGGTATATTCGGCTACAGCGAGCCTTATGACGAATATTATGACGTTTTGACCGACAGCCTGAACCGACGCTTCGGCTGGAAGCCCGACCCCGCCGCCGTCGTCAACACGCCCGGCATAGTCTTTGCGCTCGCCGCCGCCGTCAGGGCGTACACAAAAGAGGGCGACGCGGTGATAATTCAGCCGCCGGTATATTATCCCTTTAGCGAGGTCGTCGGGCTAAACGGCAGGACTCTCGTAACCAATCCACTCGTTCGCGGAGACGACGGCGTTTACCGCATAGATTTTGACGATTTTGAAACCAAAATCAAAAGGAGCGGCGCGAAGCTTTTTATTCTCTGCAGTCCGCACAACCCCGTCGGACGCGTTTTTTCTAAGGAGGAGCTGACGCGTCTCGGCGATATTTGCATAAAACACGGCGTAACCGTCGTATCCGACGAAATTCACTCCGATTTTGTCTATGAGGGCGGCAAGCACATTCCGTTTGCGCACGTCAAAAGCGACTTTGCCGCCAACAGCATAATATGCACGTCGCCCGCAAAGACCTTTAATATCGCGGGACTGCAATTTAGCGACATAATAATATGCGACGCTAAGCTCCGCGAAAAATTCCGCGCAGAGGTCGCAAAAGCGGGCTACAGTCAGCTCAATACCTGCGGCATAACGGCGGCGCACGCCGCATATAAATACGGCTTTGACTGGCTCGGACAGCTCGTATCGTATCTCGACGGCAACGCCGCGTTTATTTGCGACTATATCGGGCGCAATATACCGGCGATCAAGGTCGCCCGCCCTCAGGGAACCTATCTCGCGTGGCTCGACATGCGCGCCCTCGGTCTCGCGCAACCCGAATTGAACGACTTTATAATCAACAAAGCCGGCCTTTGGCTTGATTCCGGTTCGATTTTCGGCAAGGAGGGCGAGGGCTTTCAACGTCTCAACTTCGGCTGTCCGCGCTCAACCGTCGAAAAAGCCCTCAAAAAACTCGAAACCGCCGTCGCAAATTCGGATATTTAGACGCGGAGAGAGTTTTTTTTATGGCAAAATTTAGCCGATTCGACCCGTAAACGCAAATTTTTTTGAGATTGACGCTCAATCTATTGTATTTTTTTTGGATTTGTTTTATAATATTCAAATGAGTAACAGAAAATCTTTGACTCTCGGAGAGAGTAACGTTTCGCTTTTGTCTGCGCTCGGCGGCATGACCGCCGCCGCGTTGCTTATGATGAGCGCGGTTTTTATCTATTCCGCGGCGACGGACGGAAAGGATCTTTCGGCGACGTCGGCGTATGTTTGGCTGACCTACGGAGCGACGCAGGCCTTTATGATAATCGGCGCGGCCTTTTATCTTTTGGTTTTGCGCAAGGCAAATATCCTTAAGCTGTTTGACTTCGGCGCGTCTGATTTGACCCCGCAAAAGACGCTCCTCTTGCCCTTTATCTCCGTCGGCGCGATTCTTGCCTTTTCGCCGCTCGCCGACTTGTTTTTGTATGTTTTGAGCCTTATCGGCTATAACCCCGCGGAGCAAGCTATTTTTCCGGAGGGTATATCGGCCGCGACGTTTCTCCTTATGACATTTTTTGTGGCGGTTATTCCGGCGGTTTTTGAGGAAATCCTCTTTCGCGGAGCGTTGCTCAACGGCGCGAGGCGGCGCGGAAGCTTTTTTGCCGTAATATATACGGCGGCGATCTTTATGATTTTTCACGGCAACCCCATGCAAACCGTTCATCAGTTTCTTTTAGGTCTGGTTTTGGGCTATGTCGCCGTCACGACGGGCAAAATCGTCTACGGAGTAATTCTCCACTTCCTCAACAACCTCATCGCGCTGTTGACGGTGTTTATCCCCTTCGGCGGCATGACGGTGACGGGGCTTGCCGTAATGTACGTCATATGGATAATCGCGGGCGCGTTTATCTTGACGGTTTCGCTAAAGACCTTTAAAAAACTCAACGACGCCGACATTCAAAAAAGATGCGGGCTAATCGACAAAAACCAAAGCGTATCTCTCTTGAAAGAACTGAAGGCCGCCGTATCGGGCTTGAAGGACACGGCGCGTTTCGCCGTCGGACTGCTCGTTAAGGGCGGCGCGTTCAAGGCCGCCGCGGAGGAATTTAACGCAAAATACGACCCTCTAAACAAATTTGACGAGGAAATCGGAAACGACGTCATCTTTATATTCGAGGACAAAAACGGAGACAAAAACGCCGCTAAGCTGCCCGCCTCGACGTGGATTTTGACGGGCGCGTGCGCTCTCTTGTGGCTGACGTCGTTCGTATTGGGATTTTTTGGCGCGTAAAAACTTATAAAACAAAATAAAAAAATAAACAAAGGAGTTATTATCTATGGACGCAACCTACAAAGAAAAAGCCGGCAAAAACGTAATGACCTTTATCAAAAAGTTTGAAAAGCACGGGCCGCGCCTGCCCGGCAGCCCCGAAGAAAAAAAAGCCGCCGACGCGCTTGTCAAGGAAATCAAGCTCCAAACGGGGCTTGACGCAAAAAAAGAAGAGTTTGTCATTCACCCGCATTCGGGCGTAGGCTCGATTCCGCTGGTCGGCGCGTTGGCATACGTCGCGCTCTTGTTCTTTTTTCTCTCGGCTATTCCGTCTCTCAATTTGGCGTTCGGCATAGTCGCCGCCGTACTCATGACCTTTTTGTGGGTCTTCGCCGTCGCTCACGTATTCAGAAACAAGACGTGGTTTGACTTCCTATTCCCAAAGACTACGTCAAATAACGTCGTCGCGACTATTCCCGCCCGCTCGGGAAAGCACGACTTCACAATAATATATTCCGGTCACCTCGACAGCAGCTGGAATTGGAATCTGGCGGCATACGGCAGTCCCGCAAAAATGATTCCCTTAGTCGCGCTCGGAATAGTCGGCGCGTTGGCGTTTTTTGTCATCTGCTACATAAAGCTATTCGGAGACATGAGCCTGCAGGATTATGGCTGGCTGACCGCCGCGGGAATAATATGCGGCATAACGTTTTTTCCTCTGTGCATATTCCTCTCCTACAACAAGAAAAAGGCCTCTCCCGGAGCAATGGACAACCTGACGGGAATAGGTCTCGCCCTCGAGGTAATCAAATATTACAAGAACAACCCGGGAACTATCCCCGACAACTGCCGCCTGATGTTCGCGGGGCTTGGCTGTGAGGAGGCGGGTTTACGCGGCTCGTTCGCCTATGTCAAGGAGCATTTCGGAAAGGAGGGCGACGACACGCTCGTTAAGGGAAAAACCTACGTGCTGAATATCGACTCCATAGCCGACAAGGACGACTTTGAGGTAGTTCAGGGCGACATATGGCAAACGACGTTCTTTCCCAAAAAAATGTGCGACATGGCCTTTGAGGCGATGACCGAGGCGGGAGTCAATCCAAAGCGCATATACAACCCTATCGGCGGCTGCGATTCGACGCCTTTTCACAAAAAGGGCATCGACACGGTGACGCTCGCGGCGCAAGACCCCGTCGCGTCAAGCTACTATCACACCTTTAGAGACGTGTCGTCAAGGTTTGACGAGGGCGTCGTCGCCAACGGCTTTGACGTGCTTTTGAGACTGACCGACAAGGTCGTCGAATATCACAACAACAAATAGCCCCCTTTATCGGTACGGTTAAAAAAAAGGGCTTGCGCGGTTTTGCGTAAGCCCTTTATGTTTTTTTTAATTTCCTCTAAAATTTACTTCTTGCGACATACCTGGTATGCAATACGTGGTGGGCGCGGTTGCCGTTCGGCTCGCCGAAATATTCCTTATAGATTTCCTTAATCGCCGGGTTTTCATGGCTCTTTCTCAGCTTCATGCTTTTGTCCGCCGAATATATGGCGTTCATACGCAGGGTGCGGTAGTCGGTAAAGTTGCGCGTCTCCGCGCTTTGAATAGGCTGACCGCCGCCGTTGAGACAGCCTCCCGGACACGCCATTATCTCGATGAAATGATAGTCGGCCTCGCCCTTTTTGATTTTTTCCATAAGCTCGCGCGCGTTTTTTAGCCCGCTCGCGACGGCGACCTTGACGTTTATTCCGGCTATTTTGTAGGACGCCTCTTTGATGCCCGTCATGCCGCGTACGTCTTGAAAGTCAAGCTTTTTGAGCGGCTTGCCGTCTAAGACCTCGGCGACGGTTCTCAAGGCCGCCTCCATTACGCCGCCCGACGACCCGAATATCAGACCGGCCCCCGAGCCTATTCCGAACGGCGAGTCAAACGGCTCGTCCGG
Organism: Clostridiales bacterium; assembly: GCA_031273825.1. Classification (GTDB taxonomy): domain Bacteria; phylum Bacillota; class Clostridia; order Christensenellales; family JAISNN01; genus JAISNN01. The sequence continues at coordinate 12,803 of JAISRB010000132.1, read as the reverse complement.
CAGCTCCTTAAACATAATTCCCTGTCTCTTGATAAACCGCGCAAGCTCTCTCGTCGTCAGCACCGCGTCGATATCGGGAACGCCCGCGGCGTCCTGATGAGGTCTGCCCTTCTCGAATTTTTTTGCCGTGCAAGGCATTATCGTGACGACGTACATGTCCTTAGGGTCAACCCCGAGCTTTTCCGCATAGTAGGTCTTGGCGACCGCCCCGAACATCTGCTGCGGCGACTTGCACGACGACAAGTGAGGAATAAGCTCCGGGTAGTTGTGCTCGATAAACTTGACCCAGCCGGGTGAACAGCTTGTTATCATCGGCAGCTTGCCGCCGTTTTTGACCCTCGAAATAAACTCGTAGCCCTCCTCCATGATGGTCAAATCTGCGGCAAAATCGACGTCAAAGACGTGCTTAAAGCCCAAACGCCTCAGCGCAGCGGCCATTTTTCCCTCGACGTTCGCGCCTATAGGATAGCCGAATTCCTCGCCTAACCCTATTCTGACCGACGGAGCCGTTCCGACGACTACGGTCTTTGACGGGTCGTTCAACGCCGCTATGACGTTGTCGATTTCGTCCTTTTCGCGGAGCGCGCCCGTCGGACAGACGTTTATGCACTGTCCGCAACCGACGCAGGCGACCTCGTTTAAGCCCTTTTCAAAGAGACAGCTTATGTGAGTGTCAAAGCCGCGCGCGTTCGCGCCGATGACCGACACCGTCTGATAGTTTTTGCAGGCGGCGACACAGCGTCTGCAGAGTATACATTTGCTGTTGTCTCTGACAATCGAGGCGTGGCTTGCGTCCACGGGATAAAACTTGCTCTCTCCGCTAAACTTTTGCGCGTTGCAACCCAGCTCCTCGGCAAGGCTCTGTAGCTCGCAGTTTGTGCTTCTGACGCACGACAGACAGTTTTTGTTGTGGTCGGAAAGAATCAATTCGACGGTCGTCCTGCGACTTTCTATGACCTTAGGCGTGGAAGTAAAGACCTCCATGCCCTCGTTTGCGGGATATACGCACGACGCGACAAGGCTTCTCGCGCCCTTGACCTCGACGACGCAAACCCTGCAAGCCCCGATAGCGTTGATGTCCTTGAGATAGCAAAGCGTCGGTATTTTGACGCCCGCGGCTCTCGCGGCCTCCAAAATCGTCGAGCCTGCGGCAACCGTCACGGGTATGTTGTTTATTTTTAGATTTATAGTACTCATGTTTACCGATATTCTCCTTGTAATTTATAAAAACCTCTATTTTCTCTCTACGGCTTTAAACTTGCAATTTTCGAGGCACACCCCGCATTTTATACATTTTTCCTTGTCGATGACGTGCTTTTCCTTGACCTTGCCGGAAATCGCGCTTACCGGACACTTTCTCGCGCAGAGCGTACAGCCGATGCATTTGTCGGTTATAAAGAAGGACACCAAGCTCTTGCACACTCCCGACGGACAGCGTTTTTCGTTGACGTGGGCGAGGTATTCGTCCTTAAAATATCTCAGCGTCGACAAGACGGGGTTAGGCGCGGTCTGTCCGAGTCCGCAAAGCGAATTGTCCTTGATATAATAGCAGAGCTTTTCCATCTCGTCCAGAGTTTTTTGTGTGGCGGCGCCCTTTGTCACCTTTTCAAGCATTTCATAGAGCCGCTTTGTGCCTATGCGGCAGGGCGTACACTTTCCGCACGACTCCTCGACGGTAAACTCGAGAAAAAACTTGGCTATGTCAACCATGCAGGTGTCCTCGTCCATGACGATAAGCCCGCCCGAGCCCATCATCGAGCCTATGGCAAGCAGGTTTTCGTAGTCTATTGCGATATCGAGATGACTCGACGGTATGCAACCGCCCGACGGCCCGCCGGTTTGAGCGGCCTTGAATTTTTTGCCGTTCGGTATTCCGCCGCCGATATCCTCTATGATTGTGCGCAGAGTCGTTCCCATAGGAACCTCTACAAGCCCCGTATTTTGAATCTTTCCCCCGAGAGCAAACACCTTTGTTCCCTTTGACTTTTCGGTTCCGATTGCGCTAAACCATTCCGCGCCCTTTAATATAATCTGCGCGACGTTTGCATAGGTTTCGACGTTGTTTAATATCGTCGGCTTGCCAAAAAGCCCCTTGACCGCCGGGAACGGCGGACGCGGACGCGGCTCGCCCCTGTTGCCCTCGATAGAGGTCATGAGCGCGGTTTCCTCGCCGCAGACAAACGCTCCGGCTCCGAGCCTGATTTCTATGTCAAAGCTAAAGTCTGTTCCGAATATTTTTTCTCCGAGCAGACCGTATTCCTTTGCCTGAGCGATAGCGACGTTCAAACGCGCCACGGCTATAGGATATTCCGCGCGGACATATATGTAGCCCTGATTTGAGCCTATAGCATAGCCGGCTATAGCCATAGCCTCGAGCACGGCGTGAGGGTCGCCCTCAAGCACCGATCTGTCCATAAACGCGCCGGGGTCGCCCTCGTCGGCGTTGCAGCAGACATATTTGGTATCTCCCTTTACGTCCTTTGCAAACTGCCATTTGTTTCCCGTAGGAAAGCCCGCTCCGCCTCTGCCGCGAAGCCCCGAGGCTTTGATAACGTCTATGACCTGTTGAGGGGTCATTTCGGTCAGAGCCTTAGCCAGAGCCGCGTAGCCGTCGTAGGCTATATATTCCTCTATGTTTTCGGGGTTAATTACGCCGCAGTTTCTGAGAGCCAGACGCATTTGCTTTTTATAAAAGCCCGTCTCGTTGAGCGACGATATGCCGCTTCCGTCCTCTTTTATAGTGTCCTTATAGAGCAGTCTTTTGACTATTCTGCCTTTGATTAGGTGTTCCGATACGATTTCGTCTACGTCGGACTCCTTGACCTGACTATAAAACGCGCCCTCGGGATAAACTACGACGACGGGGCCGAGCGCGCAAAGCCCGAAACAGCCCGTCATGACCGACTGAACGTCGCCCGTCAGATTGTTTTCCGCGATCAGCGCGTTGAACCTCTCAAAAATCTTTTTGCTGTTTCCGGACGTACAGCCCGTACCGCCGCATACAAGTACATGGTTTCTTATCATATAATATCTCTCCGCTTTTGCTTTTTTATACTTTTATCGACAATTATATATTTTTTATGACATATTCGGCGACGACGTTGCCGTTGACGATATGCTCCGACACAATTTTTTTTACGGCCTCGGGAGTGACCTTGACATAGGTGACCTTTTCCTTGCCGGGAACGTAGACCTCGACCATAGGCTCAAGCCTGCACATTCCGAGACAGCCCGCCTGCGTCACCTTGACTCCGCTCAGTCTTTTGCTTTGCACCTCCTCTAAGAGCGCGTTAAGCACGGGTCTTGCTCCGGCGGCTATGCCGCAGGTGGCCATTCCGACGACTATGCGCGTGTCCGCGTCGGTCAGAGAGTCGCGCGTGCCGATTTCGGCCTGCATCTTTGCCTTGATGGCTTTTAGTTCCTCTATTGATTTCATAGGATAATTCCTCCGTTAATATTATCAAAATTTTCTTTTACGGTTCGCTTTATAAAGTCTATAACCTCGACCGCGTCTATGGCGACGTCGTCGCCAAGCACGTCCTTTATTTCCATTGTGTCAAAGCCGTATACCCTCCCGTCAAAATCGACGTTGAGAAAAAAGCTGACGTTCGGCGCGTGCATGATGAGCGCGCCCATGGTGTCGCCTATGTCGCCCATAGGCATAAAATCTACGCTGTCGATGACAAATACGGCTTTCGTCAGAGTTCCCTCGCCCTTTTTTGACGAAATTTCAAATTTTCCGCCCGTCATTTCAGCGGCCATCTTAAACAACGGAATGCCAAGCCCCACCTTTCTCGTCGTCCTTGACGTCGTGAAAGGGTCGGTGACCTTAGCAAGAAAATCCGCGTCCATGCCGCAACCGTTGTCGCGGACGGAAATTTCAAGAAGCTTTCCGCGAAGCGTCAGGGATATGTCTATAATCGACGCGCCGGCCTTGATAGAGTTTTCGGCTATGTCGAGAATGTTTAGCGAAAGCTCTCTCATCGTCAATAATCGGCGAGTATCTTTTCTACGTCGTCGGCGGTAATCTTGCCGAATACGCTGTCGTTTATCGTCATGACCGGCGCAAGCCCGCAGCAACCGATACACCTTGTGGCGTTTAGCGAAAACTTGCCGTCCTCCGAACACTCGTCGGCCTCTATGCCGAGCTGAATCTTGAGCGCGTCTAAGACCTCGCCCGCGCCCTTGACATAGCAAGCCGTTCCGAGACAGACGCTGACGTTATATTGTCCGCGCGGATTTAGCGTAAACTGCGAATAAAAGGTCGCCACGCCGAACACCTCCTCGGCCGGAACCTCCAAAACCTCGGCTATGATTTGCTGAACCTCCATTGGCAGATAACCGTAAATCTCCTGCGCCCTCTGCAAGGCCGGCATGACCGCGCCCTTTTTCTTTTTAATTTCGGCAAGCGCGGCTCTAAGCTCTCTTTCCTGTCCGTCCGTTCCCTTAAACGGTATTTTTGTCAGCTTTATCTTTGCCATTTGATTTCCTCCTCAAAAAAATGATCGTCATTATTTTCACAACCTATTTATTATACCACAAAACCGCATAAAATCAAATAATTTGGCGTATCAAAAAAAATTTTTAAATTTTTGGGTGAATTGCGCCTACTTGTCGGCGCAAGAGGGGAAACTCGGCGAGTCAAGCGAATGCATAACGAGCATGTTTCCCCTAACGAGGGCTTGCGCGAATGCGTAAGCCCTACAAAAAAAAGCGCGTTTCCCGAAAGAAACGCGCAAATTTTGTTTTTGTTAAAACCTTTAGCTACAGAAATTAGTTTCTGTCGCCGTAAGAACCGTAGCGTCCGCCGCCGCCGCTTCTTTGGTTCTTTTTTGCTTTTCTGCAAGCCGGACACCTCTGCGGTTGGTTCTCAAAGCCTTTTTCTTTGTAGAATGACTGCTCGCCTTCGGTAAATACGAAGTCTTCGCCGCAATCTTTACATTTCAAAGTCTTATCTGCCATGAATATTTCCTCCTTAAAGTTTTCGGATTTTTGAATTGTTTTACTTATTTTACTTTAAAGAGATTTTCTTTCAGCGAGATATAAGGCAAACCGATCTTTTTATCCTATGATGCATTATATACCTTTTTATATATAATGTCAACCGTTTTTAACGTCTAAAAAATAAAAAAACCTTTAAAAGCCGATTTTTTCGTCTTTTCCGCAAAAAAACTTTTTTATCCGTCTATAAAATTTAAAAGCCTTTTATTTTTTTCTCTTTTTGGGTATAGGCGCGTTCCTTTCCAATATATTTACCGCTTCGCTCAAAAGCCCGCCGTCGTCCGCATCTATAATATAATGCTCCTTTGCCCCCTCGTAAGGAAAGCCCTTCTCCGCGTTTTCAAACAAGTGACTTATGCTATCGGCAATTTTGACAAACGCCGTATTGTCACAAACCGTCACGACGGGTTTGCCGTTCAAATATATCAAATACTCCCCGAACATTTTTTTATATGTTATTATCCCGTCGGCCTTTATTTGATCGACGACATATTGAACGTAATTTAAATCGCTTGCCATATTATACCTCCGCTCCGCGCGATTTTACGGGGTTGCGCGGAGTTTCGCGCATGAGTAGCGCGCAAGCCCCTAAAACAACCTCAAATTATCCCGTGACGGCTTATATTTCCCTTGCTCTATGCCCTTGACGATTTCGACGACCTTGTCGTTATAGGGGGTCGGGACGCCGACCTTTTTGCCGTATTGGCTGACGACGCCGTTGATTGCGTCTATTTCGCATTTTTTGCCTTTTTCTATGTCTTGCAGCATACTTGCCTTTATGTTCTTATGCTTTTTCATGGCGAGCGGAATAATCAAAAAGGATATCTTTTGCTTGACGGCGTTTTTGTAGTCCAAAAGCTTCGCGACGTCCTTGCCCTGAATAGGGGCTATTTTTACGCCGGCCTTAGCCGCCGTGTCTATACATTCCTTAATGATTTTTTGGGCTATCAATCTGCTTGCCTTGTCGTCGGCGACCTCGCCGAACGTCGCGCCCAACACCGCCGAAAGCCCGCTGAACGCGCTGTTTACCAACAGCTTGCTCCACCTCGCGCCCATGAAGTTAGTCTCTATGTCTACGCGCCCCATAAGCCCCAATATCCGCGCTATCTCCTGTAGCTTAGCCTTGTCGCCGCTCTCAAATCCGCCTAACCCGAAGGTCAACGCCTCCGGCTCCGACGTCAAGGCGCACACGCCGGCGTCTTTGATTTCCGCGCCCCACGCTATGGCGCAGCCAAAGGTTCTGTTTTGGCCTATCACCTCCGACACCGAAAGCTCCGGCAGACCGTTTTGGATAGTGCATATAACTCCGTCGCCGCTCAAAAAGTCTTTGAGAAAGCCGACGACCGCCGCGTTGTCAAGCTGTTTTGTCGCCAAAAAGATTATGTCATATTTGCCCGTCATCTCCCCGGGCAAAAGCGCGTTGACCTTTACGCAAAAGTCAACCGTACCCGTGATATGCGCTCCGTCCTTTTTTAACGCCGCGATGTGCGCCGCGTTGCGGCTAATCAAATCTATCGGCTCGCCTCCCTTGGTAATGTAAGCTCCGAGCGCGGTGCCTATGGCTCCCGCTCCGTATATCGCCGTTCTCATGATAGTTCCCTCCCGTTTTTTTTAAGATTTTTTTTATACGGCTTAGCCTTCAAGCCTGCCGCGGCTCAATATTTATTGTTACCGCGGCTCAAAATTCCAAATTGTTATAGTTTCTGGGAAAAGGCGTCACGTCTCTGATATTTGAAATACCCGTCAGTAGCATTATCATGCGCTCAAAGCCCAACCCGAAACCGGCGTGCTTGCACCCCCCGAACTTTCGCAAATCGACATACCAGCTATAGTCGCGCGCGTTTATTCCGCTCTCCTTCATTCGCGCCGTCAAGACCGCTTGCCTCTCCTCTCTCTGACTGCCGCCGATAAGCTCGCCTACTCCCGCGACCAAAAGATCGGCGGCGGCGACGGTTTTTTCGTCGTCGTTGACGCGCATATAAAAGGCCTTGATACCCTTGGGATAGTCCGTCAAAAACACGGGCTTTTTAAAGACCTCCTCGGTGATATACCGCTCGTGCTCCGATTGCAGGTCAAGCCCCCATTCGACGGGGTATTCAAAGCTTTTTTTGCTGTTTTTGAGAATGTCTATCGCGTCGGTGTAGCGCAGACGCTCAAAGCCGCAGTTTAATATGTTGTCAAGCCGTTCTATAAGCCCCGCGTCTACAAACGCGTTCAAAAACTCCAGCTCCTCCGCGCACGTCCGTTTTGTATAGTCTATGACATATTTGACCGTATCCTCGGCCAAATTCATGTCGTCGGCAAGGTCGGCAAAGGCCATCTCCGGCTCGACCATCCAAAACTCGGCGGCGTGTCTCGCCGTGTTTGATATCTCGGCGCGAAACGTCGGGCCGAAGGTGTAGACCTTAGAGTAGGCCATGGCGTAGGCCTCGGCGTTGAGCTGTCCGCTGACCGTGAGGTTTGCCGGCTTGCCAAAAAAATCGCCGCTATAGTCGACAAGCCCGTCCGCGGTCTTTTTTACGTTATTTAAATCAAGGGTAGTCGTCTTAAACATAGCCCCCGCGCCCTCGCAGTCGCTCGCCGTAATAATCGGCGTGTGCACATAGACAAAGCCCCTGCCGTTAAAAAAGCTGTGCAAGGCAAAGGCCGCCTGACTTCTTATCTTGAACACCGCGCCGAACGTGTTGGTTCTCGGCCTCAAATGCGCCTTTTCTCTCAAAAACTCAAACGAATGCCTCTTTTTTTGAATAGGATAATCGGGCGGAGACGTTCCCTCGACGGCGATTTCCGCCGCCGCCACCTCAAAGGGCTGTTTGTTGTTAGGCGTCGGCACTACCGCGCCCTTGACAATCAACGCCGCGCCCGCGCCCTGCCTTGAAACTGCGTCAAAATTTGATATCGCCGCTCTGTCAAAAACCACCTGACAGTTCTTAAAAAACGAACCGTCGTTGAGTTCTATAAACCCGAAGTCCTTTGACGCTCTTATCGACCTCACCCAGCCGACCAAAACGACCGCGCGCTTGTCTTGCTGATTTTGATTGTTATAAAGCTCTCTTATTGTCGTTGTATTCATTTCCGTCTCTCCCGCCTTTTGCGGTTATACGCTTTTGGCTTGCGCCGCTAAATTTCCCGTTTTATAAATAAAGAAGCCCGCCGTGCCCGGCACAAGAATATGTACCGACCGCAAAACAGTCTTCTTTTTTTGTTATTCAAACGAAACAAGAACGACGCCTTATCTTATCTCCGCCGACTCCGCGCCCATGTCAAAGCAAGCCGCGAGGGCTTAAGTCAAACCGTCCGGCGCGAATATTATTGTTGTCCGTCTTCGTCGTAGACATACTGATAAAGCGGCTGATTCATCGTTCCGTAAGGAACCATAGAAATCGGCTGAACTATCGGAGTAAGCTGAATTATGTCGTTAGGCTTTTCTATAGGCACCGGCTGACTGACGGGCGCGTTGCCGTACACAACCCTCCTGACGGGCTTTGGCGGCGTTTTTTTTCTGAACATGTGAGTTTCCCTCCGTCGGACGCGTCAAACGACGGCTATCCGCTGATTTTTTTGATGTGCGCCGTTTGTTATGCGGCGGCTTTTATTCGGGAAGCGCGCCCTCTACCGGAGCGTATCTTTCCGTTTTGATAAACGCGGTTGCAAACAGCAACAATATCGACGCGCCGATTAGCGCGTAATAAGCGAAGTTCAGACCGTATACAAGGCTCGAGTCGTTTTTTAAGACCTTTCCAAAGGCTTCAACCGCCCCGAGACCCGTGCTCATATTGAGTACGACTATTCCCGCAAACAAGAACAGTATGCATACAAAGATAAATTTATTTGATTTCGCGGAGCCTTTTTTCAGTCTTCCCGTAATCGACTTGATTATGTATTTTGCGGTGTTGTATACCGCCGTGACAAATATTCCGAGCAAGCTTAGCGCGATGATGTGCGCGCTTATCATGACGATCATGTCTCTGAACTTAAACAGCTCCTCAAAACCCATGCTGTTCGTAAAGAACGGAACCTCGACGGGCATTCCCGTAAAAAGTCCGGCCAAGATGTTGTTTGCCGAATAATTGGCTATCAGAGGAAACGAGAATATAAAGAATATGGCTACGCTGACGACAAGCATAAACAAAGCGCGGCCGCGGTGCTTGACAAACTCGACCTCGGGCATAACCGTTTCGACCTGATAGAGCGGCTGATTTTGCGTCGTATAAGGCACAAACGAAACCGGTATGACTATAGGCGAAAGCTGCACGCCGTTCGGCTGATTTGGGTTTGGAATAGGCTGACCCGCAATGTTTCCGTAGCCTGCGTTAAACGTCTGCTGATTATTCTGTTGCGGCTGTTGTTGCGTCCCGTCTTGCGGCGCGCCGTTTTGCTGCATACCGTATCCCCCGTAGGGATCTTGATAATATGCGTTTTGTCCGGCGGCGGGCGGTACGCAAAAAGTGTTGATGTAATAATCACAATCAAACTTATCGGCGCAAATTCCGCAATCATATTGACTGCAGGTATGCTCCGCTTCATAGCCCGATTCGTTTTGTTTAGTCTTCTTGCTCATAACACCTTTCCTTATATTCTTAAGCGTATATATAGTATACAACATTTCCGCAAAAATTTCAATACTTATTGCGCATTTTGCTGAAAAATATTTTTTTGAAACGCCTTTATCTCCCGTTCCGTCAAAAAAAGCGGCCTTTTACCGCTTTTATTGTCCGTTCAAAACGCCGTTTCGGCCGCGTTGATATTTTTTTTACGCCGACGGCGGTCTTATTTTCTTTTTGATAAATAAGCCGACGCCGCCGCGGCCGCCGACGAGCCGAGCACCAAATAGTAGCCGTAGTCTACCGCCGCCGCCGATTCGAGAACGGGAAGTCCGCTTGTCGCCGTCTCGTAGATTCCGTATCCCAAAAACAAGAGGAACGAAAGCGTCGAAAGACTCATTCTGCCCGTCCGTCTTTGCGCCGCAAAGCCAAATATCGACGAAAGCGCGACGCCGACCGACAAAAGCGCGCCTAAGGCAAAGGCCGCAAGCGGCCAATCGCTTTTTATGACGTCAAGGCTAAACCGCGAAAAATTGAGATATTCCGCGAGCGGAGCGTAGCCGTCGATAAAGTCGGGCAAGCCCGTCACCGCATCCGGCACAATTATCGCGGCAATTGACAGCGCCGCAAACAAAAAAACCGGAATCGAACTAAATCTTGTAACCCTTATCGTCTTTTTGGTCATGCTTATATCCCCTTAGCTTATTTTATACGCCTATATTATATCAAATTAAACGGATCTTGTCAAGCCCCCGTTAGTTTGTTTCATAAGGCGCAAGCGCGGTATATCGATCGTCGAACCCGTCTCCGACGCTCGCCGAAGTTTGAGCCAACGTTATCGGAATAGGAAACGGCACGATTTTGTAGTCAACAACCAATCGGTCAACGTCAAGCCCGCGAGGCTCGGCTATCGCCGTCAGTTGAGGCGCGTTTATCGCGCCGCCTTTTATTTTTTTATCTTTTTTTCCCATAATATATACCCCTTTAAATAAATACGCATCTTGCCGCCTAAAAAAAACAAACGCGCCGTTTCGGGCGCGCTTACTTTTTTTAAGCTTGTCCGAAATCTTAAGCCGACCCGAACTCTTGCTTTACGCAAACAAACCGAGATTTATTTGTTGATCTGCGTCGCAATAAAGGACGCCGTGCCCAATCCGCTTATCATCAGATAGGTTGAGAATACGGCGAACGCGCCGAAACTTTCGGACGACGTGCCTCCGAGTAAGCCTATCGAAAAGACGGATGTGAAGAAGTTATTTATGTCGGCCCACAGAGTAGCGTCGAGATTCAAGCCGTAGGTGTATATAAACAACGCGGCGGAACCTACCGTAACTCCGAGTAAAACGAACGAGAACAATCTTCTCGCCAAGCCCTTACGCGTAATCAGGGTGATAATCGAAATAACTATCGTTACGATACTTACAAAAATTATCGCTTGAAGTATAAGCGCTTGAGGCTCTAAAATTACACCGAAAATCTCATAGAATGTTACGCCGTCGACTTCGCCCGACGCGTTCGTAGGCAAATATCCGGCGAAAGACGACAAGTTAAGACCGACGTCCTCCGGCAATAATTCGATAAGCTCGTTGCCAAACAACACTATAACGACAAATAGTATCAATATAGTGCAAATGACAATATTAAATATCGAAGACATTATGCCGGCTTTTTTTATTTTTTTATTATTCATACCAACAACTCCTCAAAAAAGCGGTAACGATTTGCTCTAAACAAGAATTTTTTATCAAGCGGCTTGCCTCCCGAGGCTGACCCCGGGAGGCGCGACCGCCGACTTTTTTTGCTGCGAATAACCTTTCTTATTCCTCAACCTGCAAAATAGGCTGATTCATCGTGCCGTAAGGTACGAGAGCGATAGGCTGAACGATAGGGTTGATTTGCATTATAGGCGTAGGAGCCGATATCGCGACGGGAGCCGGATTAGGAAGGCTTCTGTAAACGATAGTCGGGCCTTTAGGAGCTTCGACTACCGGAGCCGGTGCAACTTCAACTTTTTTGTTTTTCTTTGCCATGATTGTATCCTCCAAAAAAATATTAAAACTTTATTTTCGGCCGAATTAAACGCCGGCCCTCGTTTTTTAAATGATAGATACCCGATAAGCTCGGGCGCGCCGTCCGATAACGGCTTGTCTGCTATCGAACGGCTTGCCTCCCGAATTGCCCGGGAGGCGTGACCGCCGACTTTTTTTGCTGCGAATAACCTTTCTTATTCCTCAACCTGCAAAATAGGCTGATTCATCGTGCCGTAAGGTACGAGAGCGATAGGTTGAACGATAGGGTTGATTTGCATTATAGGCGTAGGAGCCGATATCGCGACGGGAGCCGGATTAGGAAGGCTTCTGTAAACGATGGTCGGGCCTTTAGGAGCCTCGACTACCGGAGCCGGTGCAACTTCAACTTTTTTGTTTTTCTTTGCCATGATTGTATTCTCCTTTATTATTTGTTAAATTAACTCTTCATTAATTTTCTTTTTTGAATATCCGGAAAACGCCGGATAAATAAACGCCAGCAAGGCGGTTATTCCCAATATATAAAAGCCGAAAGACAACGCAAATAAGTCGCAATATATTGTCTGGAATATCATCAACGCCGCAAGCTCGGCAAGCCCCGCTATAAGGAGTATGACGTTGAGCGGATTTGCCACTCCCTTTTTGTATTTTCCGTTAAACAGCAACGCCGCCGTCATGGCGATATTGCCCACCCACAACAACAAGAATATCAAAAGCCCGAACGGAACCAAATAGATGAGCGCCAACGCCGAAAAATCGGTGGATACATTTAGCTCGAAAGCTCCGATTATGTATTTGCCGTAAAGTCCGCCGTCCTCTATTTTGAGAATGCTTTCTCCGGCGGCCGCCACCAACTCAAAGCCCGTAAAGTCCGCCGTTTCGCTTACGATTTGACCGTTCGCGTCAACATAAGTAAGGTTGTAGTTTTGCAAATACGGAAAGGCCAAGGACACTACAAAGGCTATGAATATCAAAGAGATTAACCCCAATCTGACAAGCCTGCCGATCAAGGTCTTTTTGCGCTCTTTCAACTCCTCGTCGCTTAATAAAACCGTCGCATCCATATTATTATCAACTCCACATTATCTAAGGTATTACTATTATACACTATTTCAAAACAAATTTCAATAGGTTTTTAAAAATTTTTTTATTTTTTTTAAACATTTTTTGACTTTTTAGGACGTTTTCCCGTTTTTGCCCCCGGCAGCGCGTTTTTTAAGGCAAAACCGAT
>JAISRB010000106.1 GCA_031273825.1 Clostridiales bacterium | reverse complement strand
TTTCGCGCTTATTTTGACGTCCACATAGCCCTTTTCGCAGGTGCCGATCAGAGCCAGCCTGCCCGACACGCCGAGCATGGCCCCGTCGAGCATGATTCCGCCCTCGTCTAAGACAAACTCAAACTCCACGCCCAGCGACTTGAAGTATTCGACGATTTTTGGCGCGCCTACTCTCGTCGTTATCTCCTCGTCGTGTCCGAAACAGCAGTATATCGAACGCTTAAAGGGGGTTTTGTTTTTGAGATGATATTCGATAGCCTCAAGGGCGGCGATCATTTGCGACTTCATGTCGCGCGCGCCTCTGCCCCAGACGCAGCCGTCTGCGATTGCTCCCGAAAACGGAGGCACGTCCCAGCCCTCTGCGGGCGCGGGAACGACGTCGATATGCGACAAAAAGCAGGCCGGCAAAAGAGATTTATCCGCGCCGTCTATCTGATATATCAGACTGTAATTGCTGATTACGGTCAGCTTTGCCGCCCTTGCAAAATTCGGGTAGGTTTCCTCTATGTATTTTTTGTAGTCGAGAAACGGCTTGTCGGGATAGCTGTCGTCGGCAAGCGACACGGTGGGAATTTGAATCGCGCCCGACAAATGCGCGGCAATTTCGTCCTTGTCGAGCGGGTGGGGAGTAAAGACTCCCGAGTCGAGCGGCTTAGGCTTTGTCAGAATGGTTCGCAATATCATGACGAGCAAAAGCGCGGCCAAGACGGCCAAAGTAATGTATAAAGCAAGCATTTTTTTCTGTTCCTCCCGTATAGGAAATAAAATATGATATAAGTATATCAAATTATTTGCATAATATCAACAAATATGATAAAATATTCCATTGAAAGTTTGATTTAATTATTTTTAAGGAGCATATAATGACGTATACCAAACAGCAATCGCAAGAAAAAGAAAACGTGTTCGTTTTGACCTTCGACATTTCCCCCGAGGAATTCGCAAAGGCCGTCGACGCGGCTTACGAAAAAACCAAGGGCAATTATGCCGTTCAGGGGTTTAGAAAGGGCAAAGCGCCTAAGCGCGTTTTGGAGGGAATGTACGGAAAGGGTCTGTTTTATGAGGACGCTCTCGACGCAATCATGCAGGAAGCTTATGAGGAGGCTCTCGAAAAGGAGGCTCTCGAGCCGGTCGAAAGACCCGATGTAGACGTGACGAACGCAGGCGAAAACGGAGCGCAGTTTAAGATAACCGTCACGACGCTAAAGCCCGTCAAGCTCGGACAATATAAGGGGCTGACGGTAAAAAAAGCCGAAGCGGCCGTCGCCGACGACGACGTTGCCGCCGAGCTTGAGCGCGAGAGAGAAAAGGCCGTCAGAATTATAAATGTCGACGACCGCGCGGCAAAAAACGGAGACGCGGTCGTCATAGATTTTTCCGGCTCGGTTGACGGCGTAAAATTTGAGGGCGGCTCCGCCGAGAAATTTGAGCTTGTATTAGGCTCGGGTTCGTTTATTCCGGGCTTTGAGGCTCAGGTCGAGGGAATGACCTTAGGCGGCGAAAAGGACGTGTGCGTAAGATTTCCCGACGACTATCAGGCCGACAACCTAAAGGGCAAGGACGCGGTATTCGCCGTCAAGCTGCATGAAATCAAATTTAACGAATTGCCGGCTTTGGACGACGAGTTTGCAAAGGACGTTAGTCAATTTGACACCCTCGCGGAATTTAAGGACGATATAAGAAAAAGATTGCAAGAAAAAAAGAACGAGGCGGCAAAAAACGCCGACGAAAAGACGCTGGTAGAAAAGATTGTCGAAACGTCGGACTTTGAGGTTCCGTCGACGTTTATCGAGCGCGAGGCCGCGATGCTTGTGAGACAGTTTGAGTACGGGCTTATGTATAAGGGGCTTAAGCTCAAGGACTACTACAAATATACGGGAACTGCCGAGACCGATTTGCTGGCGTCCTACAAGGACGCCGCCGCCAAAAACGTCTCCGTCCGTATGATTCTTGAGGAGATAATCAAAGCCGAGAGCATCGTTCCCGACCAAGAAAAGCTTGACGAAAGGCTGACTAAGTTAGCCGAAAAGGCCGGCAAGACGCTTGAGGAATATAAAAAGACAATCGAGCCGAGCGAGTATGACTACTATGTCAACGAGCTTTTGACCGACGCCGTGTTTGGGTTTTTATTTGCAAACAACAAGTTTGAATAGCCGCCTCTAAGCATGGGCGCGCTTAAATTTCGACGCGGTTCGACGGCGGCCGGCAAATAAACCGCCGCGGCGGCGCAAAAAACAAAAATAACACAAAAAACGCGGAATAGAAACGGGTAATACGCGTAAAATCTTTAATAAGGAAAAAAGAGGTGCAATATGTCAAATTTAATACCTATGGTGGTTGAACAAACGGGGAGGGGCGAACGCTCCTACGATATATATTCGCGTCTGCTCGAAGATCGTATTATATTTTTAACGGGCGAAATCAACGACGTATCGGCCGATATAATAGTCGCGCAGTTAATCTATCTCGAGGGCAAGGACAAAAAGGATATCAGCCTTTATATAAACAGCCCGGGAGGCAGCGTCTCGGCGGGCATGGCTATTTATGACACCATGCAATACATCTCGTGCGACGTTTCGACGCTCTGCACGGGCATGGCGGCGTCGATGGGGGCGTTCCTTTTAAGCTCGGGGGCAAAGGGCAAGCGTTACGCGCTCCCTAACAGCGTCATAATGATTCATCAGCCGCTCGGCGGAGCGCAGGGGCAGGCCAGCGATATAGCCATACAGGCCGAGCAAATATTGAAGTATAAAAAGAAGCTAAACGAAATCCTCGCCGAAAACACCGAGCAGAGCCTTGAAAAGATTTCTAAGGACACCGACAGAGATTTTTATATGACGGCGGACGAGGCCC
>JAISRB010000086.1 GCA_031273825.1 Clostridiales bacterium | reverse complement strand
GATTAAGCTTAGTATACCATACAAGACAAGGCTTGTCAATACCCATTTTAAAAATTTTCCAAAATTTTTAGATTTTTTGAGAATTTTTGCCGCGGGCGGTTATGACGGCGGTTTTTGGCTATTTGCTATTTCCGTTTATATTTTTATTTGACAAAACGCGTTTGCGGGTGTATAATGAATATATAAAGGCGCGGTTGTAGGCCGCCGCAAAATAAAACTTTATTTTTAGGAGAAAGATATGAAAAACTCTGAAATCAAAAATCCGTATATAGCCGAAATATGGGGGCGCGCCGTATGGACGGGACAGCCTCAAGTAAGCGGCATAAAACTTGTAGTTATTTTGTTTCTGGGAATGTTAGTCCCGATATTTGGTATAGTGTTTCTTTTACAAGCCGAAAATAAAATGGGCGGATTCTTTTATGTTATAATCATAGCCTTGGGAGTTTTATTTTTTTTAACCCCGGTTGTCGTTAGAAAGCTTAAATGGGAAAACAAGAGCCTTATTTTTGCGTTGACAAATGACGAGATTTATTTTTCGAGCGAGAGAGACGCTAAAGACGCGAACGGCAGCGTTTCGTGGTTTTGCGACGATTTGTCAAATATAAGCGGATATGAGGTCAAGCCGTGCGGAGACGGAACGGCCACCGTGACGCTCTTTTTTAAAACGCCGTCGAACGCGGGAATGTACGGCAATCTCAAAAAGCTGTCGCTGGTAAAGGTTTCAAATGCCGGCGGCCTGCAGAGCGCGTTAGGACGCTCGGGCATTCCGCAAATAAAAGCGCAATAGCTCCAAAAAAACGTTCCGGTATTCCGTATATAAAAGCACGATAGCCGGAAAAAAACGGCAAAATTGAGAAAGCCAACGGCGCGGTCGTCCGCGCCGTCTTTATTAAAAAGGGGGGAGGAACGCGAAGTAATGAGTAAAATATCTATCCGCTTTTTTAATGATAAAGAAGTCCGCGCCGTTTGGGAAAATGATAAATGGTGGTTTTCGGTTGTCGATATTGTTTCGGCCGTTACGGACAGTCCGCGTCCGAGAGTTTATTGGGGAACGGTCAAAAACCGTCTTAAAGCGCAAGGCAATCAGTTGTATTCAAAATGTATACAACTAAAACTAAAGTCGAATGACGGGAAAGCTTATGCAACCGATTGTTTGGGTCAAGACGATATAGCGGAATTAGTAAAAAACATTCCCAGTAAAAACGCTTTAAAATTTCTCGATTGGTTTTTGTACAGCGACAATACCGTCGACGGGCAGAGCAAAAAAAAGGCATATACCTTTTGGGAAAGCAATCTGATCGGCGACGACGAAATAGGCGGCGTCAAGGCGTTGCAAAAGATACACGCCTATATATTCGGCGGGCTTTACGATTTTGCCGGGCAAATCAGGACGCTGAACATCGCAAAGGGCGGATTTGCGTTCGCGCCGGCGAGGTTTCTCGGCGAAACGCTGAAAAAAATAGAGAATATGCCCGAAAAAACGCTTGACGATATAATAGACAAATACGTCGAAATGAACGTCGCCCACCCCTTTATGGAGGGCAACGGCAGAAGTACGCGGATATGGCTCGATTTAATTCTAAAAAAGAACCTGAAAAAGTGCGTCGATTGGAGTAAAATCAACAAAAACGACTATCTTACCGCAATGCAAAGGAGCGTTAGCGACAGCGCGGGAATAAAGCGGCTCATCGGCGACGCGCTGACGGAGCAAATAAACGACCGCGAAACCTTTATGAAGGGTATAGACTATTCGTATTATTACGAGCAGGAAAACCATACCGATAATGAATAAAAGGCCGCGCGGTTGCGCTAAGCTAAGCTATAACCGCGGGCAAGCCCCTTATACGTTTTTTTTGCAGGCTCATAAATATTTGACAAGCGCGCGCCGTTTTGAGTATAATATTTCATACGGTTTATATAGGGGAAGGAAAACTTGTTATGTTCAAAAAAATAAAGGCTGATTTGAACGCCGTTATAGAAAAAGATCCCGCGGCGCGGAATAAGCTCGAGGTTATACTGACTTATTCGGGGTTTAAGGCGTTGCTTTATTATCGGGCGGCGCATTGGTTTTACGGCAAAAAGCTAAAGCTTATCGCGAGAATGATAAGCCAGCGGGCGCGGCACAGGACGGGCATAGAAATTCATCCGGCGGCAAAGATCGGGAGCGGAATATTTATCGACCACGGCATGGGTGTGGTAATCGGCGAAACCGCCGAAATCGGCGACGACGTCGTCATCTATCAGGGCGTAACCCTCGGCGGCACGGGCAAGGACACGGGCAAGCGTCACCCGACGGTCGGAGACGACGTGATGATAAGCTCCGGCTCAAAGGTGTTAGGCCCGATAACAATCGGCGCGGGGAGCAAAATCGGAGCCAACAGCGTCGTTCTAAAAAACGTTCCGCCTCAATCGACGGTCGTCGGCGTTCCCGGCAGAATAGTCAGATACCGCGGCACAAAGGTGGGCGACCCCCTCGACCAAATCAAGCTGCCCGACCCCGTCATAGAGGAATTCAGGCGGATAAGCAAGAGGTTAGAAACCATCGAGCTTGCGACGGGAATAGAGTCGTGCAAATATTCCATTTCTACGGAGGAGGAAAACTCCGCGCCGGAATATTGGGGCGACAACATTTAAACGGCTAAAAAAAACGAGACAATAAGGCTTGCCGGCAAGCCGTCGGCGACAACACTTAAACGGCTAAAAAAAACAAAAACCGCAACAAAAAAAACGGAGATTTTTTTAAGATGTATATATACAACACGCTTTCACGCAAAAAGCAGGAGATAAAAACCATAAACGACGGCGAGGTGCGAATGTATTCGTGCGGGCCGACGGTCTATAGCTACGCGCATATAGGCAATTTCAGGACGTATATTTTTATGGATCTGCTCAGGCGCGTTCTCGTATACGAGGGCTACAAAATTGTCGGGGTCATGAATATAACCGACGTGGGGCATTTGCTGTCCGACGGCGACACCGGCGAGGACAAAATGGAAAAGAGCGCGCGCGAACAAAAAAAATCGCCGTTTGAGATAGCCGAATTTTATTCTAAGGCGTTTTTTGACGATTTAAAAAAGCTGAATATAGACCTTCCCGAGCTTGTCGTCAAGGCGACCGACCACATAGACGAAATGATAGAATACGTCAAGACCCTCGTAGAAAAGGGCTACGCCTATGAGATTGACGACGGAATCTATTTTGACATAGAAAAATTCGGCGAATACGGACGGCTGAGCGGCTTGAGCCTCGACGATCAGATAGCCGGGGCGAGGGTCGAGGTCAACTCGCAAAAGCGTCACCCCGCCGACTTTGCGCTGTGGAAAAAAGCCGAAAAGGAGCATATCATGCAGTGGCCGAGTCCGTGGGGGCAGGGCTACCCCGGCTGGCATATAGAATGCTCGGCCATGAGCATAAAATATCTCGGCGAAAAATTTGACATTCACACGGGCGGCGTAGACCACATTCCCGTCCACCACGAAAACGAAATCGCCCAAAACAAGGCAAAAACGGGAAAGGACGTGGTCAATTATTGGGTGCATTCCGAATTTTTGCTTGTCAACGGCGGCAAAATGAGCAAAAAACTCAAAAATAATTATACGATAACCGACCTCGAGGCGCGCGGCTATACGGCTCTCGATTACCGCTTTTTTTGCCTCAACGCGCATTACAGAAAAAAACTCAATTTTACCTTTGAGGGCTTAGACGGAGCAAAAACCGCGCTAAGCAGACTAAAAAAATCCGTCGCCGAGCACAAGGCCGCCGACGTTTGCGGCGACAAAGAAAAGATAGCCGCGCGTATCGCCGAATTTGAGGAGGCCGTGACGGACGACCTCAATATTCCGCTCGCCTTAGGCGCGCTCTTTAAGCTGTTAAAGGAAAAAAAGAGCAAGGACGTATACGCCGCCGCCGTCAAAATGGACTCCGTATTCGGGTTAGGGCTTGATAAGACCGACGGCGCGCCTTCCGCCGAAACCGACGCGGCAAGGTCCGCCGCGGATATTCCCGACAAAATAAAAGCCCTGTCCGACCTGCGCCTGCAGGCAAAAAGGGATAAGGATTTTGCCAAGGCCGACGAAATAAGACGCGAGATAGAGGCGTTAGGCTTCCGTATCGCCGACACAAAGGACGGCGCAAGCATAACGAGGAGCGTTTAGAAAGGATATGAGCGATTCAAAAAAAGTCAGAACGCGTTTTGCGCCCAGCCCTACGGGCTTTATGCATATAGGCAATTTGAGAACGGCCTTATACGCTTATTTGTTTGCCAAAAAAAACGGCGGAACCTTTGTTTTGCGGATAGAGGACACGGATAAGGAGAGATACGTCGAGGGAGCCGTCGACGTAATTTACCGAACTCTCGCGGCTTCCGGAATAATTCCCGACGAGGGGCCGCGCGAGGGCGGAGAATTTGCGCCTTACGTTCAAAGCCAAAGATGCGACGCGGGCATTTATCAAAAGTACGCCGAGGAGCTGATAAAAAAAGGCGGAGCGTACTACTGCTTTTGCACAAAAGAGAGGCTCGAGAGCCTCGCCGACAAAAACGGCGTCAGAACCTACGACAAAAAATGCCTTTCTCTGACAAAAGAGGAGATAGAGGCCAATCTAAAGAGCGGCAAGCCTTACGTCATTCGTCAAAACATACCCAAGGATACGGCCACGACCTATAACGATCTCGTATTCGGCGGGATAAACGTGGACAGCAATGATTTGGAGGACAATATTCTCGTCAAGAGCGACGGAATGCCGACCTATAACTTCGCCAACGTCGTAGACGACCGGCTGATGGGCATAACGCACGTTTTGCGCGGCGTCGAATATCTGTCGAGTACGCCGAAATATAATCTCATGTACGACGCGTTCGGCTGGGAAAGGCCGGTTTATATTCACCTGCAGCTGATAATGAAGGACGCGGCAAGAAAGCTTAGCAAGCGTTACGGCGACGCCAACTTTGAGGATTTTGTCGCCAAAGGCTATCTGCCCGAGGCGATAATCAACTATATCGCGCTACTCGGCTGGAGTCCTAAGGAAAATACGGAAAAAATGTCGATGAGAGAGCTTCAAGAGAGCTTTTCGGTCGGGGGGCTTAGCCGCAGCTGCAGTATATTTGACGAAAACAAGATGAAATGGCTCAATTCGTGCTACATCAAGGAGCTGCCGTTCGACAGATTTTTTGAGTTAGCTATTCCGTTTATAAAAAAAAGCAAGGCCGGCGGTCTCGACGCGGAAAAAATCGCGCGGCTTTTGCATACTCGGACGGAGGTGCTGTCGGATATTCCGGAGCTTATCGATTTTATCGCCGAATATTACGACTCGCCGTTTGACGCCGGACTGTTTGTCAACCAAAAATGGAAAACCGACCAAGCCGTCGCAAGAAATATTCTGGAGCTTTATCTGTCAAAGGAGAGCGGCGCGGAGTTTCAAGAGGAGGCGTTAAAGGAATTTATAACGTCGCTCGCCGAGCAAAACGGCTACAAAAAGGGTCAAGCGTTGTGGTGTCTCAGAATAGCCGTGACAAACAGAGCGTCTACGCCCGGAGGCGCCGTCGAAATGATGGAGCTGATAGGCAGAGAGGAGACGAATAAAAGAATAAAACACGCGCTTAAGCAATGAGCTTCGGAGGGCAAACGCATTTTCATGCGTTGTCCTATTAGTTTCCATAATTTACCATATAAAAATAATCAAAAAAAGATTGACTCTTGACGGACAAGGTGATATAATATTAAACTGTGTCAGTATCGTTAATAAAATATACCGCAATAGACGCTTTTTTGTTCCCGTCGGAAGCGACGGGTAGGGGAAGCGTTGCGAATTTTTGTTTTTCGGAAAAAAGAAAGGCAGTCAAAGCTTTCGCGGCGCGGTCGGCCGTCGGTCGGTCTCATATATATTATACTACGGATTCAAAAGAAATTCAATACATTTTACAAATTTTTTAAGGAGATTTATTAAATGCCTTCAAAAATTCACAAAATTGCCTGCGGCAATACGGAACGTATGTCCTTCGGAAAAATCAAGGACGTATTGCCCATACCGTATTTAGTCGAAATCCAAAAGAACTCGTTTGAAGCCTTTTTTGAAACGGGAATCAAAGAAATTCTCGACGATTTTTCGCCGATGACGGATTTTGGCAACAGGCTTGAGCTGCACTTTCTCGACTATCGCTTTGACGGTCAGCCAAAGTACGGGCTTAGGGAATGCAAGGACCGCGACGCTACTTATTCCGTTCCCCTCAAGGTAAGGGTCAGGCTTGTCAACAAGGAGACCGGCGAAATCATTGAGAACGAGGTCTTTATGGGCGATTTTCCGCTCATGACCGACAACGGCTCGTTTGTCATCAACGGCGCGGAGCGCGTCGTCGTCAGTCAGCTTGTCAGAAGCCCGAGCGTCTATTGCGACAAGGTTCAGGACAAAAACGGAATAGACAGGTTTAACACGACGGTCATTCCGGGGCGCGGAGCGTGGCTTGAATTTAAGCAGGACGTCAACGGACTTTTGTGGGTTCAGGTAGACAGAGGGCGCAAGATAACCGCGACGACGTTGCTCAGAACCCTCGGCGTAGGGGGAGAGGTCGCGCAGGCGGCTCTTTTCGGCGACGACGAAACTATTTTGGCGACTCTCGAAAAGGATCGCATAGGCGGCAAGGAAAAGACCGAGGACGAGGCCAAAATAGAGCTTTATAAGAGGCTGAGACCGGGCGAGGTTCCGACGATGGACGGCATCACGACGACGATAAACGGCATGTTTTTTAGCAAAAACCGCTATGACATAGCCCGCGTCGGACGCTATAAATTTAACAAAAAGCTTTCGATAGCGACGAGAATAGCCGAGCGCGAGCTTGCGCGCGACATTCTCAACCCCGAAACCGGCGAGATAATCGGAGAGAAGGGCATGGCGTTGTCATACGCGGAGGCGCGCGCCGTTCAAGACCTCGGAATCAACGTCGTCTATCTGAAGCGCAAGGACGGCAAGGAGTTTAAGCTCATCGGCAACGCGAGAGTAAACCTAAGAGCCTACCTGCCGGAAATAATAGACGTAGACCCGCGCGAGCTGGGAATCAAAGAGGACGTATATCTGCCGGCCTTACGCGAGCTTCTCGACTCCGACGAATGCAAGGATAAGACTAACGCCGAAATAAAGGAAATTATCAAAGAAAACGCCGACAAGCTTGTCGGCAAGACGATAACCATGGACGACATTATATCGATAATGTCATACAATGTCGGGCTTGTTCACGGCTTCGGCACGGTAGACAATATCGACCACCTTGCCAATAGGCGCGTCAGGTCGGTAGGAGAGCTATTGCAGGCGCAGCTCCGCGTCGGTTTGACGAGGCTTGAGCGCGTCGTCAAGGAGAGAATGTCGATAACCCAAGACCTCGCTCAGGTCACGCCGCAAAGCCTTATCAACGTCAAGCCCGTATCGAGCGCGATAAAAGAATTTTTCGGCTCGTCGCAGCTGTCGCAATTTATGGATCAGCCTAATCCTATCGCCGAGCTTACACACAAAAGAAAGCTTTCGGCCTTAGGTCCCGGCGGCTTAAACAGAGAGAGAGCCGGCTTTGAGGTTCGCGACGTTCACCACTCGCACTACGGGAGAATGTGTCCTATAGAGACGCCCGAGGGGCAGAACATCGGACTTATAACCTCTCTCAGCACGTTTGCGCGCGTCAACGAATACGGCTTTATAGAGTCGCCCTACAGACGCGTCGACAAGGCGGCGCGCATAGTCACCGAGGAGGTCGTCTATCTCGACGCCGACGAGGAGGACAAATATATCGTCGCACAGGCCAACGAGCCGCTTGACGACGACGGCCGTTTTGTCAACAAGAGATGCACCGCGAGAATAAGAGACGACATCAGAGAGGTTGACAACGCGCGCATAGACTATATGGACGTTTCGCCTAAGCAGCTGATATCGCTTGCCACCGCGCTCATTCCGTTCCTCGAAAACGACGATACCAACAGAGCGTTGATGGGCTCAAACATGCAAAGGCAGGCCGTTCCGCTGTTAAAGCCCGAGGCGCCTATAATCGGCACGGGAATGGAACACAAAATAGCCTATGACAGCGGCGTAATGGTCTTGTCTAAGACCGACGGCGTAGTGACCTTTGTCTCGGCCGACAAAATCACCGTCAAGAGCGGCGACGGAGTCGATTATGATTATGAGGTTCAAAAATTCACAAAGAGCAATCAGGGCACGTGCATAAACCAAAGACCTCTCGTCAAACAAGGCGAAACCGTCAAAAAAGGCTCTATACTCGCCGACGGACACTCGACGCAAAACGGCGAGCTGGCCTTAGGCCGCAACATTTTGATAGGCTTTATGTCCTTTGAGGGCTACAACTTTGAGGACGCTATTTTGATAAACGAGGATCTCGTAAAGGACGACGTGTTTACGTCGATTCACATCGAGGAGCACGAGATAGACGCGCGCGACACCAAGTTAGGGCCCGAGCAAATTACGCGCGACATTCCTAACCTCGGCGACGACGTGCTAAAATATCTCGACGCCGACGGCATAGTCATGGTCGGGGCGGAGGTGCGCTCCGGCGACATTCTTGTCGGAAAGGTCACGCCTAAGGGCGAGGCCGATCTGACTCCCGAGGAGAGATTGCTCCGCGCCATCTTCGGTGAAAAGGCGAGAGAGGTCAGAGACACCTCGCTCAGAGTTCCTCACGGCGAGGGCGGCATAGTCGTCGACGTAAAGGTATTCACGAGAGAAAACAAGGACGAGCTTTCGCCGGGCGTAAACAAATTGATAAGAGTCTATATCGCCCAAAAAAGAAAAATCTCCGTCGGAGACAAGATGGCCGGCCGCCACGGAAACAAGGGCGTTATTTCGCGCATCATGCCAAAAGAGGACATGCCTTTTATGGCCGACGGCACGCCGCTTCAGATAGTTCTCAACCCGTTGGGCGTTCCTTCGCGTATGAATATCGGGCAGGTTTTGGAGGTTCACTTAGGGTTAGTGGCCAAGCTTCTCGATTGGAAGGTCGCGACGCCGGTTTTTGACGGCGCGACGGAAACCGACATAAAACTGCTTTTCAAAGAAAACTATCTGCCCGATGACGGCAAAATACAGCTCTATGACGGCAGAAGCGGCGAGCCCTTTGAAAACAGAGTCACCGTCGGTTATATGTATATGCTAAAGCTCGTCCATTTGGTCGACGACAAGATTCACGCGAGAAGCACCGGCCCTTATTCGCTGGTGACGCAGCAGCCTTTGGGCGGCAAGGCTCAATTCGGCGGACAGAGGTTCGGCGAAATGGAGGTCTGGGCGCTTGAGGCATACGGCGCGGCAAACATCTTGCAGGAGATTTTGACCGTCAAGTCAGACGACGTAGTCGGTAGGGTCAAGACCTACGAGTCGATCGTCAAGGGCAGCAACATAAGCGACCCGGGCATTCCCGAGGCCTTCCGCGTTTTGATAAAGGAGTTTCAGAGTCTTGCCCTCGACGTCAAGCTGTTGACGGAGGACATGCAGGAAATCAACGTTTCGAGTCTGAGCGAGGAGGACAGAGACGACGGAGACTCCGACCGCGAGGGTATAGTCGACCTTAGCAAGCTCGATCCGGAATCGGCTAAGGAGGTCGATATATTTGAAATGTTCCAAGACAAGCTAAAGGACGAGGACGAGGAAGAAGACATATTCTCCGGCCTTTTCGGGGGCGGGGACGACGGCGTAGCTTTGCAGGACGCCGACGGACTCTTTGACGAATTGTCCGATAAAGACGAACAATAATTATCGGGGGAAAAAGCAGTTATGTTTGAGTTAAACAATTTTGAGGCAATGCGGATAAGCGTCGCGTCGCCCGAGCGTATCAGATCATGGTCTCACGGCGAGGTGACAAAGCCCGAGACCATCAACTACCGCACTCAGAAACCCGAGAGAGACGGGCTGTTTTGCGAAAAAATCTTTGGGCCTACCCACGATTGGGAGTGCTATTGCGGAAAATATAAGAGAATCCGCTATAAGGGCGTGGTTTGCGACAAGTGCGGAGTCGAGGTGACAAAGAGCAAGGTTCGCCGCGAGAGAATGGGGCACATCGAGCTTGCCGCTCCGGTGTCGCATATCTGGTATTTTAGAGGCGTGCCGTCGCGTATAAGCATAGCCCTCGACATGTCTCCCAAGGATGTCGAGCAGGTGCTGTATTTCGTCGCTCATATAGTTCTCAATCCCGGCGATACGGGTTTGCAAAAAAAGCAGGTCTTAATCGAAAAGGAATACAGAGAATGTATCGACAAATACGGCGCGAACAGCTTTAAGGTCGGCATGGGCGCGGAGGCCATAAAGACGCTTTTGACCGAGATAAACCTTGACGAGGAGGCCGTCGCCATAAGAAACGTCATAGCCGGTTCGACGGGGCAAAAGCGGTTAAAGGCCGTCAAAAGACTCGATATTATCGAATCCTTCAGACGCAGCGGAAACCGTCCCGAGTGGATGATACTCGACGTTTTGCCGGTCATTCCTCCCGAAATCCGCCCTATGGTGCAGCTGGACGGCGGCAGGTTTGCGACGAGCGACCTCAACGACCTCTATAGGCGCGTCATAAACAGAAACAACCGCTTAAAACGTTTGCAGGAGCTTTCGGCTCCCGACATCATCATAAGAAACGAAAAGAGAATGCTGCAGGAGGCCGTCGACGCTTTGATTGACAACGGCAGACGCGGCAAGGCCGTGTCGGGCGCGGGCAACAGAGAGCTAAAGTCGCTTTCGGGAATGCTGAGAGGCAAGCAGGGACGTTTCCGTCAAAACCTTCTCGGAAAGCGCGTCGACTATTCGGGCCGTTCGGTCATCGTAGTCGGGCCGGAGCTAAAGCTCTATCAGTGCGGACTGCCTAAGGAAATGGCGTTGGAGCTTTTTAAGCCCTTTGTCATGAAGGAGCTGGTATCCCAAAACCACTGCCACAACATCAAGAGCGCAAAACGCTTTGTCGAACGCGCAAAGCCCGTCGTCTGGGACATATTAGAAAACGTAATCAAAGATCACCCCGTGCTGTTAAACCGCGCGCCGACGCTCCACCGTCTGGGAATTCAGGCCTTTGAGCCGGTGTTAGTCGAGGGCAGAGCCTTAAAAATTCACCCGTTGGTTTGCTCGGCCTTTAACGCCGACTTTGACGGAGACCAAATGGCGGTTCACGTTCCGCTGTCGGTCGAGGCGCAGGTCGAGGCGAGATTTCTCATGCTTTCGACAAACAACATACTAAAGCTTAGCGACGGCAAGCCTATAGTTTCGCCGACGCAGGATATGGTCATAGGAATCTACTATCTAACCATAGAAAAACCCGACGCCAAGGGCGCGGGCAGAAAGTTCAAGTCGGCAAACGAGGCCATTATGGCCTATCAGGTCGGCGAGATAGACCTTCAGGCGAGAATAACCTTTAGAAAGACCATGGAGGTAGAGGGCGAGAGCGTCACAAAAAATCTGACGACGACCGTCGGGCGCATAATATTCAACGAAAACATTCCGCAGGATCTCGGAATGGTTCCGCGCAACACGCCCGAGCAAATGCTCGACCTTGAGGTAGACAGGCTTGTCGACAAAAAGATGCTGAGCAAAATAATCGACCTTGTCTACAAGACAAAAGGCTCGACGGGCACAGCCGCGGTTCTCGACAAAATCAAGGAGATGGGCTTCAAATATTCGACTATCGGCGCGATCACCGCGAGCGTATTCGACATGACCATTCCCGAAATCAAAAAGCAGGTCGTAGGAGCCGCCGAGGAAAAAATTCTCGAGATAGAGAGAAGGTTTAACAGAGGCTTTTTGACCGACGAGCAGAGATACAACGAGGTCATTCAGACGTGGAAGGACGCGACGGCAAAGGTCGAGGAGGAGCTGTTTAAATCCCTCGGCGAGTTTAACCCGATAAGAATGATGAGTAAATCCGGCGCGAGAGGTAATACCGCGCAGATCAGACAGCTGGCCGGAATGAGAGGTCTCATGTCCGACCCGACGGGGCGTATTATGGAGCTGCCCGTCAAGTCGAGCTTTAGAGAGGGCTTGACGGTTCTCGAATACTTCATCTCGTCGCACGGCGGCAGAAAGGGTCTCGCCGACACCGCGCTAAAGACCGCCGACTCGGGCTATCTGACAAGAAGGCTTGTCGACGTCGCTCAGGAGATGATCATAAGAAGCGAGGACTGCCAGGACGTCAAGGGTACGGTCATTCAAGCGATAAGAGGAACGAGAGGCGAAATCATCGAGCCGTTGCGCGACAGAATCGCCGGCAGATATACCATCGCCGACGTCATAAACCCGACGACTGACGAAATTATAGTCAAGGGCGGCGAAATGATATCAGACGAGGAGGCCGCGGCAATCGAGGCCGCGGGCATCTCCGAGGTGACAATCAGAAGCGTTTTGACCTGCAAGGCGCGCTACGGCGTATGCGCGAGGTGCTACGGGCGCGACATGGCCAGCGGCAAGACGGTCAAAATCGGCGAAGCCGTGGGAACTATCGCGGCGCAGTCGATCGGCGAGCCGGGCACGCAGCTGACCATGAGAACCTTCCACACGGGCGGCGTGGCGACGAGCGACGACATCACTCAGGGCTTGCCGCGCGTCGAGGAGCTTTTTGAGGCGCGTAAGCCTAAGGGTATGGCGGTCGTCTCGGAGGTTCAGGGGACGGTGAGAATCGTCGACAGCGAAAACCGCAAGCTTGTCGAGATAACGACTCCGGAGGGCGAGATAAAAGAAGTGTTGCTGCCTTTCGGCGCGAGGCTTGCCGTCGAAAGCGGCGCGAACGTCGAGCCGGGCACGCCGTTTACTCAAGGCTCTATCAACCCTCAAGACATATTGCGCACGCGCGGAGTCAAGGGCGTGCAAGACTATCTTGCCCGCGAGGTTCAGGCGGCCTATAGAATATCGGGCGTCGAAATCAACGACAAGCACGTCGAGATAATAGTCAAGCAGATGCTCCGCAAGGTAAAAATCGAAAATTCGGGCGACACCGACATGCTCCCGGGCGAGCTTGTCGACATATTTACCTATGAGGAAAAAATCGAAAGGACGCTTCAGGCCGGCGGCGAGCCGGCGACGGCAAAGAGAACGCTCCTCGGCATAACCAAGGCGTCGCTTGCGACGGAATCGTTCCTTGCGGCCGCGTCCTTCCAAGAGACCGCCAGAGTGCTGACCGACGCCGCAATCAAAAACAAAACCGACAAGCTTATCGGCCTAAAAGAAAACGTCATTATCGGCAAGCTCATTCCGGCGGGCACGGGCATGAAGCAATATAGAAATATCTATACCGTTCCCGTCAATCAGCCAAAGGTCAGAGTCGACCTACCGAACGAAACCTACGACGACAAGCCGCGCGACATAGAGGAGCTTGAAGTCCAAAATATCGACCTATTCGGAGAGACCGAGGACGAGGAGTAAGACTCATAGTTTTTCGTTCTTAGGTGTTGTTTATAAAAAGTAAAGAAGTTTTTATAAAATCAATTTAGATGACCGCCTTGCATTTGAAAACGAAATATTGCACATTTTTAATGTTGGATATTAGTTAGTTTGGCGGTCAAATTTTTTTAGGAGGGAGTATGATAACCGTTGAAAATTTAACAAAGAGCTACGGCGGCTTTTTTGCGTTGAGCGACGTCAGTTTCGATGTGGAAAAAGGCGATTATATTGCCGTTACGGGACGTTCGGGCAGCGGAAAATCTACTTTGTTTCATATCATCGGCGGACTTGACAGACCTACCGACGGGGCGGTTATATTTGAGGGGCGAAACAGCATAAATTTTTCGGAAAAAGAGATGGCAAGGTATAGGAATCTTGAAATAGGGTTTGTTTTTCAGTCATTTCATTTAGAACCGTCTTATACTGTTTACAAGAACTTAGAAATACCGTTGCTTATTGCCGGAATTGATAAAAATACGAGGGATGAAAGAATAAGATTGAACGCGGACAAACTCGGGATTGCGGATAAATTGAATAACTTAGCAAACAATCTTTCCGGCGGAGAAAAGCAAAGAGTTGCTATTGCGCGCGCGCTCATGAACAATCCGAAAGTAATATTAGCCGATGAGCCGTGCGGCAATCTTGATTCATTGAATGCCGAAAAAATTATGGATATTTTTACCGCGTTAAACAATGAAGGTATCACCGTTCTGCTGATTACGCATCATATAAAGGATGCTCAACGCGCAAAAAAAATTATAAATTTATTAGACGGTGAAATAGTGTATGAAGATCGGAAATAATGTCTTATTTGAATTATTGAGAATAGAGGTTGCGGCATCAAAGAAGTACTATATTGTTTTCTTTGTTATTTTAGTTGTGTTTCTTTCGATTACAATAGCCATGTTTTCCGCTGCGATAAGCGTTCCCGCTCAATATAAGAAAGACTTGTCGGATGTTTATCCGAACGGCGCGGGCGTGCTTATTTCAACTTTAAGCAACGTTGACGCAATTAAAAATTCGGGCGCGGATTATGTCACATTTCATAATTCTTACGCTACAAATTTAGTTACGTTAAAGAACGGCAATAAGTCTTTAGACGATTTATCCGGAGAAGCGCATATATTTAAAAATGAAACAAACAGAAATTCTTATTTAAGTAAAATCGAACGCCCGTTTATAAGCGGCAGAGTGTGGAATGCAAGTGATAATAATGGGCATTATAACATTTGGCTTTCGGCGTTTGTGGCTAATGCATTAAACGTAACGGTCGGAGGCATTGTACGACCCGATATAGGCTATACTTTTGAGTTGAACGTCATAGGCATATATGAAGACCATTTTATCACGGTTAAGGAATCGACCGAAGAAGGTAATTTTTATGAAATTGAGATAAGAGACAATCCCGACTTTATCATATCATACGATTTAGTTAATATGTTCGCTCAAGTAATGGGAGAGAGTATAGATTTGGGTACGGCTTATTTGGAAGTGTATGATGTTATCGATATTGCTAAAATTGCCGATAAATTAACGAAAGAAAATATAGATTATCTTGATTTTTCAAATGCCGTGGAGAATGTCAGAGCGTTAAATCTATCAAAATCCTTATTTTGGTTGTTGACATTTTTATTGTTGTTTGTCGGCATTTTTGCCGTATCCAATATTATTTCAATGATTGTCAACGTCAGAGAAAAAGGTTACGGTCTTTATAAAATGTTGGGCTGCGAAACGAGCGGCATAATAAAGATATGCTTTTTAGGTTTGTTATTTATTTTAATATTATCATTAGTTATAGGGATTTTTTGTGCGTCGCTGATTGGTCTGTATTTTCAGAGCTTTGCATCGAATTTGTTTAATATTGAATTTCATATCGGTCTTGTATGGTATGCTCCTCTTATGGTTTTTACAATGCATCTATTAGCTTTCGCGTTATACTATTTAAAATTCAAAAGAAAGTTTGCAAGCATTAGTCCTTTGTCAATTCTTTTGGAGGAAAAGTGATATGACCTTATTTAACACCGTCAAAATATCGTTATATAATATAAAACAAAGATGGGCGACATCGTTTAAAATAACTATGGGCTTTTTTTTGATTTGTACATTGGTATTAACTTTCTTTATTTATAATTCCGCGGTAAATCGACAGTTATTTATGCTGATCAATGAAAATATAGCAAGCAATTTTGTTTTTATTCAGCACACCGATAACATGACCGGGCGAGACGTTGAATTTTTAAAAGCCTTGGAGAATGTCAATGACGTCATAACGGACGGAATATTTCAGGATAATGGTCTTGAATATGAGTTGATCTTTGACGGAAACGGTTATATTATTGAAAACGAGCTCTTTATTATATCAAGAAAAGAAGGGGAATTAATTTCAAAGAATGAATATTTAGAATTTAATAACAGGTTTAAAGACAAACAAATTTTGTACGGAAGGGCGGCACAAAACGAGTACGAGTTGGTCGTTACGTTTAACTTGTTAGAAATTTTAGAATTAAGTATTGACGACGTGTTGGGGAAGACAATAAATTTACCGATTTATCAAAGAGACTTTCTTGTCGTCGGTGTTTTTTGTAAAGAATATGAATATATATCCAATATGCTTAACTATACCGTGAATTATTATGTTAATATGGATCTAAGTAATTTCAATATGCAAAGGACGCGGATTTTTTTAAGCGATTATAATAGCGCGTATGAAACGATTAACAAAATAAACGATAATTTCGACGGTCAATATACAGTTTTTTATTGGGGAGATTATATCAATGAATATTATTCCGTTTTTGAAAAACAGAAAACGTTATGCAACGAGATTATGCTTGTTATAGGAAGTTTGCTTTTGATTGTTTCGCTTATAAACCTCTTGACGATAGTTTTATACGACATTAAACGAAAAGGTATCTATTTTGGAGTTTTCAAGGCGCAGGGTGGGATAAACGGTAGCATTTATTTGATTATTTTTGTCGAGTTAGCAATTTTATTTACTCTTGCTCTCGTATCAGGAATTTTTGTCAGTTCGATAATAGTTAATTTGCTTGGAAAAATCATTACGAGTGGACTATATGTCGAATTAACGGCAAGCCTGATAGATTATTTTTTGATAGGCGTTATAGTTCTTTGTTCCGGATTTATTTTATTAGCTTTGTTGAGTTTCATACTGCTTCGTATTCATATAAAACGTGATGTCGTTAAATTGTTATGAATAATAATCCTCTATCTTGCGGCGGTTTCATTTTACGAAGCCGCTTTTAAAGTGCTTAAACAATATCCGCACATTGAAAGGGTTACGCGGGACGGTAATTCCAATTATGGGGAAGCTGTTGCAAAAGCATTGCCAAATGCGATTCAAATTTATGATAGATTTCACCTGCTAAACAACCTAATAGACGCGCTTAAATATGATTTTGCGATTATTGCTCCCTCTGCAAACCCCATTAACCGTCGAATTCGTCGCCGAGCCTCGCTATTCCGAATGCAATGCCCACAACCAACAAATTACATATCAAAACCGTGTTGAAATCATAAATGCAATTAAACAACGTTATGAGGAATGTCGGCACTATGGGATAATTGAAAAGGAATTCGGTATTACCTACCCCACTATCAAAAAATACCTATCCGAAGAAGTTGTACCGCTTAAGGTCAAGGGGTTCTTGTTAAAAATGGCGAAAAGCATCAAGAGGAAAGATTTGTTCAAATTGCTTTATGATAAAAGAATATTTGATTTGCCGATGAGTGACGATGAAAAACAAGGAATTCTTAAATACCTAATAGCTTGACGAGCATAGGCTTTGCTGCGTTCGCAAACTACAGTAATTTAACCTCAATAGAAATACCTCGCGATTCGAGATTGGAGAGCATAGGCTCTGCTGTGTTCTTGGGTTGCTACAATATGAGAGGCGACAATTTGACAGGAAACATAACGCTACCTAATAGCTTGACGAGCATAGGCTCTGCTGCGTTCTTGGGTTGCAGTAGTTTAGCCTATATAGAAATACCTCGCGATTCGAGATTGGAGAGCATAGGCGACCATGCGTTCTATGATTGCTACAATATGAGAGGCGGCATAACGTTACCTAATAGCTTGACGAGCATAGGTGCTTTTGCGTTCTCTGGTTGCAGCAGTTTAGTTTCGATAGAAATATCGAGTAATGTGACGAGCATAGGCTATTATGCGTTCTATGGATGCAGTAGTTTAGAGTCAATAGAGATACCGGGTAGCGTGACGAGCATAGGCAATTATGCGTTCGCTAATTGCGGTAGTTTAGCGTCGATAGTAATAGCCAATAATTCGAGTTTAACGAGCATAGGCTCATATGCGTTCAGAGGATGCAGTAGTTTATTGTCGATAGAGATACCGGATAGTGTGACGAGCATAGGCTCATATGCGTTCTATGGTTGCATTAGTTTAGAGTCAATAGAGATACCGGATAGTGTGACGAGCATAGGAATAACAAGGGCATATCGATAAAAAACAAGAAAAAGATAAAAAAAATATAAAATAATTGTGTTAATAGGATAGTCGCAATAAACTATGAATTATAAAAGATTTTTTTGCTGCTTGTTGTATAACGGGCAGCTTTTTTATTGAAAACAATAAGAATAATGCGGTTATCAAGCCAAGAAAGCGCAGGCAAAGAACAAATACGGAATCGCAATGAGCAAGAACATATGAGCGGCGAGAGAATAAATTGACTGAAACAATTTGACTAACAAAGATAAAGTGTAAGTTGTAAAATAAATTGACGCAAGAGGGCAAAAAAGATTGCTCCAAATAGAATAATCTTGTAAAATAGAGTTTGGAAACAAAAAACTACAAGAGGATATACTAAATGGAGCGATT
>JAISRB010000020.1 GCA_031273825.1 Clostridiales bacterium | reverse complement strand
TCTACGGCGAAGTTTATCGCCGCCAAAAACTCCTGCGAACGCTTGCTTATGTCCATTACCGCCGCCGCGCAATCTATGAGGTCGGCGCGGTATATGCTTATCGCGTCGTCTACGATTGCCGTTATGACGGCTATGTATTCGTTGACGGGAATTTCAGACGGCGCGCGCTTGTTGTCGCCGTCCTCGCTCCTCAAAACGTTAAATTTGAGCGGCGATTTTCTGGCAAATTCTACGTCGGCGTATTTTTCTATAATATATTCGCCGCCGCGGATTAATTCCTCTATGACCTTTGCCGCCCTCGGGCTGTTGCGCAATATCGAATATGAGGCCTGCACCTTTTTTATAACCGTCCTTAGCGCGACAGGCTCCTCGACGGTTATGACCGAATTTATTTTTTGCAAAATAGCCTTGGCGTTTGACGGCTCGACAAAAAACTCCGCGTCGGCGGTCTCGGTCTTTAGGTTTGCCGCCTTATATTTTTTGAGTATGGAATTTATCAGCTTTCTGTCGTCCGCCGCCGCAAAGGTATTTGACGACAGCTTTTCTATATAATCCTTTATTTTTTTTAACTCGCGCTTTGGGTTGGCAAAGTAATTTAGACTCCATATTCTCATTACGTTCCACCCTAACCGTTTCAAAATATACTGCTGAAGCACGTTTCTGTCCCGCGCCGTCCGGCTGCCCGCCGCGGTCTTTCCGTCGCTCATGACGGCAAGCAAAAAGCGTTTTTTGTTTTTTGGGTCTATGACGGCCGCGTCTATTCTAAAGCCGGAAACGCCGACGTTGTGTTTGCATTCGTAGCCGAGCTTTTCTAAGTCTTTGGCGATAAAATAGCCTATGCCCTTGTCGGCGGAAAGGTTGATTTTGTCGTTCGCGCCGATTATGACCTTGCCCTTGTCGGCGTATTCCAAAAAGGCCTTGAGATAAGAAACGCCCTTGCTGTTGGTCTTGCTCAAATCTATCATGCCCGAGGTCATAGAGCTATAGACGACCATTTCACTTCTGGCTCTCGTCACCGCGACGTTCAAACGCCGCCAGCCGTTAATTTGGTTGATCGGCCCGAAATTAAGCGACATCTTGCCGTTTTTGTCCGGCCCGTACCCGACGGAAAAGAGAATTACGTCGCGCTCGTCGCCCTGAACGTTTTCGAGATTTTTGACGAATATCGGCTCGTCGCCCTCGTAAGCCGCGCCGTCAAGCTTGTTTTTTATCAGAGCATGGTTGAGCGCGTCCTCTATATAGGCCTGCTGGGCGGAGTTAAAGGTGACGACTCCTATGCTCTGCTTTCTCGTCTCTCCGTTCTTTAGCCGCTTTATGACGTCCTCTATCAGCGCGTCGCCCTCCTTTTTGTTTTGCTTGCTCGCTCCCCTCTCATATATGCCGTCAACATATTTAAACCCGACGCGCGACTCCAATTCGTCCGGAGACGGAAAGGTTAAAAGGCTGTTTTGATAGAACATAGCGTTGCTAAAGGCGATGAGGCTCTGATGCTGTGAACGGTAGTGCCAATTGAGGTGTTTCTCGGCGAAGTTGAGCGCGAGACAGTCCTCCAAAACGCTCTCCAAATCCTCCTGCTCGAGGTTGTCCTCGTCGGTGTAGTCGGAGATAAAAAACGAGGTAGGCGGCAACTGCTTGGAGTCGCCTACGACTATGAGATTTTTGCCCCTCGCGATTGCGCCCACCGCCTCGCACGTCGTCATTTGAGAGGCCTCGTCAAATATGACGAGGTCAAACATAGCGTTGTCAAGATAGAGATATTGCGCCACCGATATAGGGCTCATGAGCATACACGGCGCGACATAAGGCAAGAGATTTTTGGTCTCGTCAAACAGCTTGCGGAGGGTTATTCCGCGCATTCCGCTCTTTGCCGCTCTCTGCAGATAGAGTATTTCGAGGCTTAGAGCCTCCTCTATCTCGGGGCTGTTGACGCGCTCGATGAGGCGGCGTAAGACCTCCTCCTTAGTCAGCTTTTCGTAGCCCTCGACAAGCCGCTTAAACTTCTCTATGACGTCCTCTAAGGTCGAGCCGGAAAAGCCCGAAAGCAGAGGGTCGTCCTTTATTATCATTTCGATATAGTTAAAATAGACCTTTTTTCTAAAGCTTGAGATAATGCCCGACGCCTTGATTCTTCCGCTAAAAAGCGGGTCGACGGCAAAGCTAAGCCCGTCGCCCTTTAGCTGCTCGACAAGCCTGTTGAGATTGACAAAGCTCGGCAGCAGGTCGATATTGTCGAGCAGCGCGTCGGCGCGCGTTATCATAAAGTCAAAATAGTCGTTTTCGCCCTCGTCGGCGCGGCTTTTGACGGCAAAAAACGAGCGGTATTCGCCGTCGGTATACAAATAATTTTCATAAGCCGACTTAAAGGTCTTTAACACGACAGGCTCGGCGCATAGGTTGTCAAACACGGCGTCGATTATAACTCCGCGCTCAAAGGTGGTATAAATCTTTTCGGCGTAGGCAAAGAGATTATAACGGTCTATGACCGTCAAAAACGCGTCCTTGCCCCTGCCGTCCGACAGACTGCAGATTTTTGGCAGATATTTTAGATAATCCTCTATTTCATAGCCCTTTAGCCTGACCTTTTTGACCCCGTCGAGAACGTTATAGGCGCGTTTTAAGGCCTTTGACCTTCTTATATTAAGCCCCGCGTTTAGGTCGGCGGCTATTTCGTCTATGTTGTCAAACCTCGGAACCGTCGTAAACTTGGTGAGAAATTGCGCTCTTATGCTCTCAAATTCGTTGTTGACAAAAAACTCCTCGCGGATTTTGAGCAGCAAATTTGTCAGCTCATAGAGGTTGTCGAGCCGCTCTCTGTTAAACTTTCTTATTCTCTTGTCAAAGAGACCCGCCGCCATCGACGCCACCTCCTTGAGGTGTCTTAGCTGTTCTATTTTTAGCTTGAGATGATTGACGGCCTTGCCGCGCGTGTCCTTGTCATAGTCGACAAGCCCCATATCTCTAAAGGGGCTTTTGTATACGTCGCCGCACTCGGCGGCGGTCGCCGCAAGCTTTTCTAACATAGACTCGTAGCCTGCGAGGATTTTGTCGGTCAGCTTGTCATAAAAGCCGTTTTCGATGACGAGACCGTCCGACGCGTCGGCGTTTTCAAGATAGCGGATTATTCCGTCATAAAGCGACAGATTGAGCCACCTCTTTTTGTGAACGGCGGCGATTATTTTGTTTTGCTCGCGCCTTAGCACCTTGATTTCGTCGCTTTTTGACTTGAATTCGGGGTTTTTTTGCGTCTTTTGATAGGCCAAAATCTTTAACAGCCTTTCCGTGACCTCGTTTTTGTTGGTCTTGTTGCTGTGCAATTCAAGGCAAAATTCGCCTATGCCTATTTCGTCGAGCCTCTTTTTGACGACCGACAGAGCCGCCATTTTGTCGGCGACAAAAAGCACCCTCTTTTTGTCGGCGAGAGCCGTGGCTATTATGTTGGTTATGGTCTGCGACTTGCCCGTTCCCGGAGGCCCGTGCAAGACAAAGCTCTTGCCCGAGCGCGAGGCTATGACGGCCTCTATCTGCGACGAGTCCGCGCTTAAAGGAAGCATTATGTCCTTAGGGTCAAAATCGGCGTCGGGGTTTGCGCCGTCTAAGGCAAGCTCCTTTTTGCTCTTGTCGAGGCGGTTGCCGAGAAGCCCTCTGATAATGACGTTTTCTTTCATTTTGTCTATGTGGTTGTGAACGTCGTTCCACATGACATAGCGCGTAAACGAAAAGGACGCGAGATAAACGTCGTCGGAGATATCCCAGTTTTTCATGTGCATAATTTCTTTTTTGAGCCGCGAAAGAATGCTCTCAACGTCGAGATTTTCTCTGTCGATTTCGGACAGAGCGCGGATATCTATAGAAAATTCCTGTTTCAAAAACTCCAAAAGCGTCGTGTTAAAGCTAAATTCGTCGTCCTTTATCTTGACGGCGTAGCTTCTGCCGACGGTCTTTTTGACGAGGTTTACGGGGTATAATATCAGCGGAGCGTATTTTGGCTGATCGCCGTAATCGTCGAACCATTTCAAAAAACCCGCCGCGAGATAAATTGTGCCCGCGCCCGTCTCCTCCTGATTTAGCCGGTCGGTGCGGTACATGGCGTTGAGCTTGTTGGTCATGTCTCTCAGGTTTTCAAAGGTTCTCAGCTTTTTGTGCTTAAACTCGATTTGGGTAAGCTCGCGCAGCGGCTTTAGCTTGGCGATGATATTGAAGTCGTCGGCCTTTTCGCCTATAAGGGCGTTTACGTCCTGCGGAACCTCGCCGACCGTCAATTCGTTGTCGGCGGTAAAATTCTTTACCGTGTCGTTAAGGTCGACCGAAAGCGCGTGAAGCGAATTTTTGCCCGGACGGAAGTTGAGCAGAGAATTTTTTAGGCTCAAGTCTAAAAGCCGTCTCTCCCACTGCTTGTTTTTTGACAGCTTATAGTCGAGGCTAAGCTTGTTGCCAAGCTCGACGATGCTCTTTGGAGCCGCGCCGCGCAAATCCTCCTCCTCTAAGATATCATAGCCCGCCGAGGTCTTGACTCTCTCGGGGAGCGGACGGAGTATGCCGGCTCTCGCCCTCTTTACGTCTACGATAGTCGCCGAATCGACGGAATTAAACGACGACGTGCCGACCTTTTCCGCGCCGACAAAGCCGAGGCTCGCGGCAAAAATTTTGTCGGTCAAAAAGACGGCTATTTCGTTGGCTCCCGCCGCAAATCTCTTTTTGATGATAGTCGCGTCGTCGCCGACGGTTTCGTCGAGACAGTTGTCAACGAGCCAGACGCCCGAATACAGCGCGTTTGAATTGATAATCAAAACGGGGTTGATTCCCGCCGCCTCTATTGCCGAGGCATAGAGAAGCATTACGTCGAGAGCCGACGCCTCCTTTGTCTCCAAAACCTTGTTTAGGTTTCTAAACGTGCGGACGTCGTCCTCCGTCGCGTTGTCGGTTTCTTTAAGCCCTAAGTTTTGAATAGCCGTAAAGACCGCCGCCGCGATATTTCTTATTTTTGTCTTGTCGGCTAACTTGTAGCCGGTAAACTCGGAATTGAGCTTCCATTTGTTGAGAACGCCCTCCGCGTCCTTTAATATTTTGACGGCGGCAAAGGTCTTGGGTCTGACAAACGCCGAGAGAAGCTCCGGCTCGCGGCAATCCCAATCGTAGTAGCCGAGGACGTTTACCTCTCTCGAAAACTCCGCTATGACGGTTTTTTCCTTTGTCAGTCTGACGGTCAGCGCGCCCTTTTCTCTTTGGCTGATAGACGAGAGATAGACGGGCGACAGCTTTATTTCGTCGGTGTCTATGGCTATGGACTCGCCCGCCTTGATGATTTCAAA
Source organism: Clostridiales bacterium (assembly GCA_031273825.1). GTDB lineage: Bacteria > Bacillota > Clostridia > Christensenellales > JAISNN01 > JAISNN01. Next base: position 10,544 of record JAISRB010000020.1, on the reverse strand, counting down.
TTCCTTATAATAGGTCAACAAAAATTCGGGGCTGCCCGAAACCTCGATGACTACGTTTTCGATATCCTTGTCGCCCGCATTGCTTATATAAAGCCGCCTGATCAGGGCTATATCGCTGAAGCAATGGTTGTAGCTTACGTTTTCTATGGTCTGGCAATCAAATTCGACGTTATACTTCTTCATAAATCTCTCTTTCGGATATTTTTAGCTTTGTTTAGTATTAAAACTATTATATCATAAACGGCGGAAAATTTCAATCATATTTTCAAATTTTATCCGCAGGTTAAGCGTTAAAAGCTACTTTAAGGCGGCGCGCGCCCCGCTTTGCCAAAACGTCTTTTACAATATACGCCCGTTTATAGAATACTCTCCCTACTCGGGCATTCTATAAAGTCCCCTTTGCGGCGGAATAATTCAGTAAATTTTTGTTTAAATAAAAAACGCATATTGACAAACGCATATTTATGGGTTATAATAATTGAGTTATGATAAACGCTTTGCTTTTGCATATTTTGTCTCCGCGCCCAAAGCTTACCGCGTTTTCGCGGTATGTCTTTATCGGCCCTCACCCCGACGACATAGAAATCGGAGCGGGAGGCGCGGCCGCCGCGCTCTGCGCCATGGGCAAGGAGGTGCATTTTATAATCGTCACCGACGGACGCGGAGGCGGAACCGACGGAATAGAAACGCCCGATCGCGTCGCGGAAATACGCAGAGCCGAAAGCCTTGCCGCCGCCAAAATTTTGGGAGCGAGGAGCGTCGTCTTTCTCGACTTTTTTGACGGGGGCGACTATAGCGAATATGAGCTGACCGCAAGGCTTTGCGCCGCGCTCGGCAAGCTAAAGCCCGACATGATTTTTGCGCCCGACCCGAAAATAAAAAACGAATGCCACCCCGACCACATAAAATGCGGAAACGCCGCCGGAGCGGCGACGCTTTTTGCCGGCCTCAAAGGCTCTATGCAAGCCTTCGGCTCGGAGGAAACGGCTGATATCAAGGCTCTCGGATACTACTACACCGACAAGCCCAACCGTTTCATCTCCGTCAGAAAGACCTTCAAAAAACAAATCGAGGCCTTTGCCGCCCACAAAAGTCAGGCTCTCGCCGGAGAAAAGGGGCGGCGGCCTATCGACGTTCTTCCCCTCTATTTTACCTTTCGCGGAATAAAATTCGGCCTGCGCTCCCTCAAGCTCCGCGCGGAGGGCTTTCGCGTCGTCACTCCGTTAGAAATTCACTGTTGCCCCGAATCGCGGTGATTTCCGCCGCAAGGCGGTCGTTCCTTCAAGATAAAGCTACCGCGGCAATTTGACTAAACGCCGCAAAATACCCGCGCAAATAAAAAAGGCTAACGAAAAAGGAGAACAAAAAACATGTCTAACGCACAAACAGCTTCCGCGTCAACGCTCAAAACCTACACAAAAAAAGAAATGTCGTTTTATCTCGCGTCTATGGCCGGACAAAATCTTCTCTACGCCTCTATCACGGCCTGTCTGGCGTATTATATGCAATTTACTATCGCTATTCCAGCAATCGCCGTCAGCGTCATAATGGCGGCGGCGCGTATCTGGGACGCCTTTAACGACCCTATTATGGGAACTATAGTCGACCGCACCCGCACAAAATGGGGAAAAATGCGGCCTTATTTGCTCTTTATCCCCATTCCTCTGGCGGTTTTGACGGCTCTTTGCTTTACCAATTTCGGCATATACGGCGGCGATAACAGCGACAGCCAAAACGCCCTCATCATCGCGTGGGCGGCGTTCATATATATCGTTTTCGGCATGGCGTACACCATCGGAGATATTCCGCTCTGGGGCATAACCGCCCTCATGACGGAGGACAAGCACCAACGCAACAAGCTCCTAAGCCTTGCGCGTATATCCGGCGCGGTCGCGGCCGGCGTAGTCACCTTTGTCATGCAGCCCGCGGCCTTCGGCATAGGCGAGGCTCTGACCGAAAGCTCGGGCAGCGCGATACTCGCCGAAAAGACGGGCTTTTTTATAATAGCCGCGGCTCTCGCTTTGGTCGGCGGCGGTCTGTTTCAGCTGGCGGGAATATTTGTCCGCGAAAAGATTCCTCCGTCTGAAAAGCGGTTTACGCTCAAAGAGAACTTTCAAATCATGTGGCGCAACAAGCCGTTTCGTCAGATTTTGCTGTCGGGAATATTCGGAAGCTCCAAAAATCTGACCATGATAGTCGCCATGCCTATAGTCTCCTATTACTTTGCCGACAAGAGTCCGATGCTCTCGCTGGTATATATGGCTCTGCTCGGCGGCGGCCTCTTTATCGGGCAATTTGCCGCGCTCGGCGTCATGCCTAAGCTTGTCAAAAAGTATGAAAAGCATAAAATGTACAACTTTAGCAATCTGGCTATGCTTCCTCCGTTTATTTTGATATTTCTCTTATATCTACTCTTTCCTAATGATTTGGTTCACCCGGCGGCAATCGCCTCGCTGTTTTTGCTGTTCGGAATAGTAGGCGTCGGCACGGGCGCGACTATGGCGTTGTCTACTATGATGATCGCCGACGCGGTAGACTATGAGGAACACAAATACGGCTCGCGTCCCGACGGAATATTCTTTAGCGGAATGACCTTTATCGCAAAGCTGTCGGGCGGCGTAGCGTCTATAATATCGGGCATAGCCTATTCTATAGTCGGCTTTTCGGACGACAACGTCACCCGTCTAAACGACTATGTCGCAACCAACGGGAGCGCGCGCGGAGTCGAGGAGTTTATGCCGTATATGTTTATCCTCTTTTTCTTAGCGACTATACCGCCGGCAATCGGGTGCATTTTGTCGGTTATCCCGACGCGCCGCTATGCGTTGAGCGACAAGGAGCACGAAAATATATTAAGAGAACTCAACGAAAGACGACATAGCGAAGATTGAATAATTAATTAGGCCGGTGTCATGCGCCGCCATGTTTAGACAAACACATTAAAAAAAAGCCCGGGATTCGGCGCGTTAAAAATGCGTTAAACCCTCGGGCTTTTATTTTTTTTGCAGCAAAACCGCCTTAAAGCTTCATGCCGAATATGACGGTTCCGAACATTCTGTTTAATTCCTCAAAGCCAATGTGACGATAAAACGAAAGCGCGCCCGTGTTTTTTTCAGAGACGCCGAGAAACACTCCCGGAACGTCAAGCTCTCTCAGCCTTGCAAACAGGCAATTCATAAGCTTTGTGCCGTTGCCCTGTCTTTGAGCCTCGGGCAGCAGGTCTATGTGGAGGTGCGCCGGGTGGGTCTTTGCGTATTTTCTGTGCGAAAGCAGACCGACTCCGCACGACAGTCTGTGAAACGGAACTATTCCCTTTAGCCTCGGAACGTATTCCTTGCGAAAGACGCGCTCGTATTCGGCGTAATTTTTTGCGCAGATTATGTAGCCTACGGCTTGGTCGTCGTCGTTTGCGACGATAAAGCAGACGTCCGGCTCATTCTCGACAAAATAGTCGCAAAACAGCGTCGTCAAACGCTTGCGCTCCTTTTCGAGGCTTGTGTCATGCCCCGTCGCCGTCTCTATACAGATCATGCGGCAACGCTCCGCGTCCTTTGGTTCATAGGGTCTGATGTGCATTTTCTCCCTCCGGTTTTTATGTTTTTTTAGGCGCGGACTTTAGTCCGCGGCAGGTTGCGCCTGTTTTTTTTCGGCGATTTCCTTTGCCATTTGCTTATAAAAGGCCTCGGTTATCTTTATCTTTTTTTGATAGAGTATGTATGCTCCGGCTATCAAAACCGCCGCGACGGCGCAGGAGCAAATTATCAGAACGTCTTGATTTTGGCTTGTCACCGAATTTAGAACCTCCTTGATTCCCTGCGCCTTTTGCTCGTCGGTTATCAGCTTCAAGCCCGCCTCGCGCTCGATGTCCGCTATCTTGTTGGTGTATGTCAGCACGCCTGCGGCGATATAGATGACCGAAACCACGGCTTGCATGAGAGCCGAGCCGAGCTTTGCCATAAACGGACGGAGCGTAAAGATTATGCTCTCTCTCCTTTCGCCGGTTTTCCATTCGTTGTATTCGACGGTGTTGGCGAACGTCACCATGGTTATGATATAAAACATGCTTTGCCCGAACAAGATAAGCCCGTTTGCAAAGGCGACCGCCCAAAGCTTGGGCGACGCTATCGCCGGAGTCGTCGCCGTCATCAGCGTCGCGACGGCTATCATGAGCGCGTAGCCCGCCGCAATGCAGCACATCGACGCGCGTATCAGCTGCCGCTTGGTCAGCTTGACGTTGAGCTTAGGAAAGAACACGTTGACGGCGACGCTTGCGGCTGCGCCGAGAATTCCCACTACGGTTATCAGCGAGCCGTCGTATCCGAATTCAAAATAGATATAGACCGAATTAACGACCGTCGAAAAAACCAGATTTCCGACGTTATAGAGCAACGAGATGAGCGAAATCCAAAGCACCTGATCGTTCTTAAAGATAATCGACAGCATCTCCTTGACCGACACCTTTTGAGGCGGCGCGGCGGCAAGCTTAGGCTCCTTGACGCGCAGTACCGTCATTGTCTGACACGCGATAAAAATCGCTCCCGTGACCGCCGCGACGACGATATAGGCCTCGCCGGCGTTGCCGCCGATGGCCATTCCCCCGACGGTAAAAATCGGAACTAACGCGCCGACGGCCGCCGCGCCCGCGCTCGCGCACAGCACCGTCATAGAGGTCAGACGGTTGCGGTCGTTTTCGCGGCCGGCAAGGCTCGGTATCATGCCCCAATATGAAATGTCGTTCATGGTAAAGGTAATACTGAATAAAAAGTAAAAAATTCCGAAATAGACGACAAATTCCCAGCCGTATAAGCCGCCGCTGAACATGCCGAATATGACTAACGAGCAGGTCACCGCGCCTATCAAAATCCACGGCTTAAACCTTCCGAATTTTGAGCGGGTGTTCTCGACAATCATGCCCATAATCGGGTCGTTGAGCGCGTCAAAAATACGCGCCGCAACGATTATGCCCGAAAGAACGGCAAACTGCGACTCGGTCAGCCCCTTAGTATAAAGCACAAAGGTCAAAAGAAAGGAATTAAAAAGCACATACGCCATGTCGCGTCCGACGCATCCGAGTGAAAAGCTCCACAAATTGCTCTTTGACAACGCCGGCGGCTCGAACCCGGCCGCTTCCGCGCTTTTTGTATTTTCCATGTATTCCTCCGCTTATTTTAGGCTTTTTTGCGTTAGCCGCGTATGCCCGCCCGTTTGGCTTGAGGCCTTATAACGGCTTTATCGCGCCGGTAGGACAAATGTCCGCGCAGGCTCCGCAGTCTATGCAAGCGTCCGGATCTATGACGTATGCAGCGTCTCCCTCGCTTATCGCGCTGACGGGACAGGTATCGGAGCAGGCTCCGCATTTGATGCAAGCTTCGTTGATCGTGTGTGGCATTTTGTTTTTCTCCTTGTATATAAATCTCGTCGATAATTATAGCACAAAACCATAGCTTTGTAAAGCGTTTAATTAATTATCCAGCTTATACGGCGTCACCTGATAGACGTAATAATTCATCCAATTATAAAATATCAGGTTGGCCGCGCTCGCCCATTTCATACTGACCTCGCGGCGGTCGTTTTTGAAATAGTTATAAGGCTCCGCGACGGCAAGCCCCTTGGCGAGGTCGCGCTCGTATTCGCGCCTCAGAGTAAATTTGTCGTATTCGGAATGCCCCGTCAAAAAGATATGCTTGTTGTCGGCAGACTTGACTACGCACACGCCGGCGTCCTTTGAGGCGGCCAAAACGCTAAGCCTGCGCTCCGCGTAGACGGCGGCCTCGTCGACGGCGGTATATCTCGAATGCGGAATAAAAAACTCGTCGTCCATACCCCTCAATAACGGGTCCTCTCTCAGCCTTTCCGCGACAAAGACGCCCGACATTTTTGATTTTAGCGGAAGCTTTTTGATTCCGTAGCGGTGATATAACGCCGCCTGCGCGCCCCAGCAGATATATATCGTGCTCGTCACCATTCTTTGGGCGAAGTCCATGATTTCCTTTAGCTCGTTCCAATATAAGACCTTTTCAAACTCAAGCGTTTCGACGGGCGCGCCGGTTATCAGCATACCGTCGAAGTGCTTGCTCTCTATGTCGGAAAAGCTCTTATAAAACTTGCCGAGGTGCTCCTCTGATATGTTTTTGCTCTTGTAGCTCTCGGTATTCAAAAGCGTGATATTGACCTGCAGCGACGAATTGCCGAGCAATCTTAGGAGCTGCGTTTCGGTCTCTATTTTTGTCGGCATGAGGTTTAATATCGCGATTTCGACGGGGCGTATATCCTGCGCGACGGCGCGTTCCGAATTCATGACAAAGATGTTTTCCTTTGTCAGTACGTCGTATGCGGGCAAATCCTTGGGAATAATAATCGGCATAGCTCTCTCCCTCCTTTTTTTAATAATCTCCGCGTATTTGTCTTTCGGCGTCTCTCTTTAAGTCCTTTTCCTTTAGCGAACGCCGTTTGTCGTGAAGCTCCTTGCCCTTGCAAAGCCCTATTTCGATTTTGACAAGAGCGTCCTTAAAATACATTCGGAGCGGAATAATAGTATAGCCCTTTTGCTCGACCTTGCCCCTGAGCTTGTTTATCTCGTTTTTGTTTAGCAACAAAACGCGCTCGCGCCGCGCGTCGGGGTTAAAATGACTCCCCTTTTCGTAAGGCGCGACGTGCGTATTCAAAAGCCGCGCCGACGTTCCTCTGATATAGACAAAGCTGTCCTTTAGGTTTACGCCGCCCGCGCGGATTGATTTTACCTCGCTGCCGACGAGAATGACCCCCGCCTCGAAGGTCTCCTCGACGAAGTATTCGTGATAAGCTTTTTTGTTGACGGCGACCGTCCTTTCCGATTGCTTTTGCATAATCTCTCTATTAACACCGTTTGTTTTTTTTATAAGGTTTTTGTGCCTAAGGCCTCAAGCTTAGCCCGAATATCCGATATATCCGCATCGCCTAAGACGGCGAAGCACGGAGCCGCCGAGGACTCTATTTTTGCCCTGACGTCATACTTCGACAGACCGAGACAGCCCGACAAAAGCTCGACCGTCGCGTATTTGTCGCCTATTTGCGTCAGCGTCAGCGTCGGCGTCGTGGGCGGGGTATTTTCCGCGCTCTTTCCGGCGGCGGCGGACGGCGCGTAAGCGTAGCTTGCCGTCATGCCGGCGGTCGCGCTTTGATAGACCGCGGCTTGCGCCGATTGCAAAGACTGATAGCTTTTTATCTGCTCCGACTGCAAAGACTCGTAGGCGTCGCCTATCGACAAGGCCGCGCCGCCCTCCGCCGCGACGCTTTCGGCGGCGGGCGGCGGCGCGTAAGCGTAGCTTGCCGTCGCGCTTTCCGTCGAGTTTTTGTAGGCCGCGGCCTGAGCCGACTGCAAAGAATCATAGCTCTTTATCTGATCGGACTGCAGCGACTCGTAGGCGTCGCCTATCGACAAGGCCGCCGCGGCTTGCTCCGCGCCGCTCTCCTGATTTTTTGTATATCTGTGCGCCGCGTGACCGACGTTCAAATCGTCTACGACCGGCCGATAATCCCAATCGGGCGACCCGTCCGCGCCCGTTTTGTCATTTTTTTTCGCGGCGGCGGCGCGCGTCTCTTGAGAAAGCCCGACTATTCCGGCCGCGTATTGGTTTGATTCCTTTACGCCGCCGCTAACGTTTGTCTTTTGCGAAAAAATCATGACCGTTCCCTCATAAATTTCTTTTACTATGACGGCGGCCGAGTCGTCGTACGCCACCTTTATCGGCGCGCCGATGTTGTAATATTTTAATAAATAATTGTAGGCGTCGCCGTTAAAGCTAAAAAACTTCGTCTCGCCCGTCCGCATGACCCCGCCGACCTCGTACTCAAACCGTATCTTGATTTTTTTTGAGGACAATTGGCTCGTCGGGAGCGTTTCCGTTCCCGTAACTACGCCGTTGGTCAGATTTCCTCTGTTTGCGGCATTGTTCGCGCTCATGATTGCGCCGAGAGGCCGCATTGCGAACAGCGCAAAAACGACCAGACAAACCGGTATAAGCCACATAATGTCTAAAATAGAGCCTATCGCGACCGAAAATATAAGACCCATAAAAAATAACGCGCCTATCGGGTTATTGCTCCCCGTCTCCGCGACCCGTCTTGTTTTGTTCATAAAAAAAACCCTCCCTCTTATTTTTTGCCGCCTTACTTAAAAGGGCGGCGGATTTTAGCCGACGCTGAAATATTCGACGACGACCGCGTTTTTCCATTCGTCTCCGTCATATTGCGGAATTTCGATTTTTCCGCCCGAATAGGTTATTTTGAATTTGTAATAATCGTTCTCGACGGTAAACAGTCCGCGCCAAAATTCCGATTTTGTTTCCGAGGCGACCATCTGACGGTCTTTGTAGCAGGTTATATTTGACACCCTGCCGTAAGCTATTTCGACGAATACGCGCTTGCTGTATTTAAAAATCGACGGCTTGCCCGTCTCCGCTCCGTAAGACTCGATATATTCGTCTTTGACCGAAAAATACAGCTCGGTCACCTCGCCCGTCGTCTTTGACCTTTGCTTAAAGGTGTTAAATTCCATATCGTCCATCGTCAGACGGCCAAGCTCGACGAGCCTCGCAAGGACGGAATATTCCCCGCCGTATGCGTCGGACTTGACGACGCTCTCCGCGGAAATTTGCTGTTTATATTTCTTGCCGTCAAGCGGCAGGCTTATAAAGGCGTAATCAATTTTTTCCGCGTTCTTTTTGTTTTTTGACGGCGACGAGCCGGAGATAATCTCCTCGTATAAGCCCCTCAAGTCCTCGGCCTTTACATAAAGGACGGGCGTTCCCGTCGTCTTGTCGGGGATATATCTCGCGGTGCGCCAATTCCATTGCTTTTGGATTTCCGCCGCCTTGTCCTCCTCCAGATTGAGGTTGTCCTCCCAATAATAATAAGGCTCGGCTAAGGCGTTTTTGACCGCATCCTGCAAGAGGGCGTAGCATTCGTCGGGCGACGAACGCTCGACGGCGCAGGACGAAAGGACGCTTGCCGCAAGCGGCAGCAGCAAGACGGCTATAACGGTTTTAAAAATAAATTTGCGGCTATTCCTTTTCATAACGGCTTTTGCTCCTCGTCGTGATTTTTTTCGCCGCTTTTTGCTTCGGCGGTTTCGTCGGACGGCCGCATTTTTTGTGCGGCTCTTTGCCGTCTTTTCAAGACGCGCGCGTTTTTCTTAGGCGAACGCCTCGCGGCAAGCTCGGCTCTCGTCCTTTCCTTTTCGGCGGCTCTCGCCAGGGCTTGCGCCTCATCCTCTGCCTTGTCTGCCAAATCAAGCTCGGCGACCTCTGCCGCGGCCTCGTCATAACGCGCTTCTATCTCGCCGTATTTCATGCGGTCGGCGCGTTCCTTGACTATCTCCTTGGCCTCCGTCCAAACCCCGAAGGTCTTATGATATTTTGAGAATATCTTCTCCTCGGCTCTTACGGCTTGCGCCTTTATCTTTCTCTCGCTTTTTGTCTTGTCGGGGAGCGCGAGGGCGGCGTCAAGCCGCGCCGTGTCATACTCCCCCGCGTCGGCGATACGCGCCGTTTTTATTCGTTCGGCTACCTTTATCAATTTGTTGCCGCGTGCTTTTGCATAACGCGCAAACCGCCTTTGCTCGGGCGTCGCCGTCGGCATACTCTTTGCTTCGGCCAGAATGGCTATGCCCTCCTTTGCAAAGCCGTCAAAGCTAAGCGCGGCTATTCTCTCGGACAGCGCGGTCTTAAAGACGACAAAAGGATTGTTTGAGTATTTGTCAAACTCACTCATCAAAAAACGCGCGCCCTCTATGTCTATCTTTAGACGGCGGTCGGCAAATATCTTTTTGTAGGCGGCTTGCGCCTCGGGGTTTCTTCCCTTTTTGCGGATTTTGATATAATCTTTGACCGCCGCTCTTACGTCGGGAACGGGCAAAAGACACAACGCCTTGGCTTTGTTGAGGTTGTCGACCGTCTCCTTTATTTGGCGGCTTGTCGCCTCGCCCGCCGAATAGTCGGCAAACAGGGCGCGGAGTCTCAAAACGTGAATGAGATTTTTGTGCTTGCTGTCGGTCAGGTCATAAAACGACAGCGGTATGAGGTTTAGTATCGCGCCGATTATCGACAGGATAAACAGCATAAAAAACAGCGAATCGCGCATTGTCGGGTCATAAAATATGTTGGCGTTTGTAGTATAGCCGTAATACTCAAATATAAACGGCTGCAACGCGCCCGTGATGATTCCTATAGGCATACCGACGATTCCCGCCGCGCCGAAGGTAAAGTCGAGACGCTTGCCCGATATGTATTGCTGATAGTCCTTGACCTCCGAGTGAATGACGGGGTCTAAGACTACCGAAAACGAGTTGATAAACTGATTTATATAGATGAATATAAAATACAATATGAACGTATCCATGCGGTAGGTCAAAAGCATACCCGTTATCGCAAATATATTTACCGTGTTTTGTATTAGCACGAGGTTTCTGTTGCCGACCTTGCGGCTGAATACGGGCGTCAAGAGCATTGCAAACAGCCCGGCCGTTCCGTTGATTGTCACAAGAATTCCGTAGGTCGTCAGGTTTT
>JAISRB010000015.1 GCA_031273825.1 Clostridiales bacterium | reverse complement strand
GTATTTTGTTTTTGAGCAAACAGACGTAAAAATTTTTAATTTTAATTTAATAAATTGACGATAAACTAAGGATACGATATTCTAAAAAAAACGACGATAAACTAAGGATAAGCAATTCCTAAAAAGAGGTGAAATTTTTTTATGCTTTATGAGATAGCGACAATCGTTTTGATTCCGCTTTTGATATTGACGATAGCCGCGGGAATCAACGTAAGACGCGTTTTTTCAAAATATGACAAGCTTTTGCCGTCGTCGGGTCTGACGGCGGCGCAGGCCGCGCGCGCGGTTCTCGACGGCGCGGGCGCAAGCAACGTCATGATAAAGCCCTGCCGAGGCAATCTCACCGACCACTACGACCCGAGAGACAACACCGTATATCTCTCTGACGCGGTCTATTTGTCGCGCTCCGTCGCCGCTATAGGCATAGCCGCCCACGAGGCCGGTCACGCCGTTCAATATGCGTCGGATTACGCGCCCGTCAAGCTGCGCGGAGCTATGGTTCCCGTCGTAAGCTTTGCCTCGCGCGCCTCGATAGCCTTTATTTTGGCGGCTGTCGCGCTTGAGATTTTGGCCTTTTCCGCCGCCTTTAGTCAAACCGTCTTGCTTATCGGAATAGTCTTTTATGGAGTATACACCCTCTTTACGATAATAACCCTGCCCGTCGAGCTGAACGCAAGCTCGCGCGCAAAGACGCTTCTCGTTTCGTCGGGGATATTAAACGCCGACGAAACCGCCGCCGCCTCAAGGGTTCTGACCGCCGCCGCCCTGACCTACGTCGCCTCTATGGCTATGTCGATAATTCAGCTTTTGAGATTTATCGGGCTGTTCGGCAGAAGAAGATGATTTGCTTGCGCTCATAATTTTTCTGAAATTTTTATAAAGACCTCGGCGGTCGCAAGCGCGTCGTTGACGGCGCGGTGCGCGTCGGTCAGATTGATTCCGAAGTATTCGCAGATTGTTCCGAGCTTATAGTTGGCTATGCTGTAGTTTTTTCTCGCTATAGTCATGGTGTCGTATATGTCGTTGTCCACCTTAAAGCCCGTCAGCTTTGCGGCGCGGTTGATAAACTCTATGTCAAATTCTATGTTGTGCGCGACAAGCGCGCTCCCCTTGATAAATTTATAAAAATCGTGAAAAATATCGCGGATTTTGGGCGCGTCCTTTAGGTCGTCGTCGGTTATTCCCGTCAGCTTGGTTATAACCGGCGGCAGACTGACGCCCGGATTGACAAACGTCGAAAAGGTCTGCGTTATTATTCCGTCCTCGATTTTGACGGCGGCAAGCTCTATGATTTGGTCGTTGGCCTTGTCTAAGCCCGTCGTCTCGCAGTCAAAAACCACAAAGCTTTTGCCCGTAAGCGCGACGGGGAACGCGTCGGCGGGCCGTTCTAAAAAGTCTTGCTGCACCTCCTTGACGTAGGGCTGCGGCTTGACTATAAGGTATTCCTCTCCGGCGTCGTTAAAGCGCTCGTCGTCCTTTATGCTGTCATAATCTATTTTGCAGCGGTTGACGTCGTTGGCTATAAAAACTAAATCCTTTGTGTAAGAATCGCGCCTGACAGAGCCGCACACGACGATTTCCTCGTTGTCGCGAAGCCCGTCTATGGCGTCTGTCGCCTTTGACGCCGGCTTTGCCCCTCCCGCGGAGCGGACGTCGCCGTCGCTTGACGTCTCTCCGAATTTGTTGTCGTATGCGCCGCCGCGCCTGCGCGGAAACAGCTTAGCAGATATTCTGCCCGTCCTGTCAAAAAGCTCAAAGGTATAATAAGTGTTTCCGGTAGACTTAGACTGCCGCCTGTCAAACCGCCCTATCTTGCCGCAAAGCACGACTCCGTCGGCCTCGTCGGCTATGCTCTTGATCGGCTTAGGATAAGACAGTATGGTCTTGCCGTATACCCTCTCTACGTCGGAAACGGCTATCATGTCGCGCTTGATAAACGCGGGCGCGGGGTCTTTGATTTTGTAGGTCTCGCGGGGGCGGTCGTCGGTAAAAAACTCGACGCGGGCCGCCTCCAAAAATTTCCCCTCCAAAAACCGCGCTATCGCGCCGTCTAAGGCGACGTTTGACGCAAAGCCCCTCATATATTCGTCAAACCCGATTTTGACGTTTATCAACGCCCTTTCGCGGTCGACGCAGACGGTCACGTCCTCGGGCTCGACGCTCATGACGACCGACGGATATGCCGAATTCAAAAAATCAAAAATTTTGGCTCTTATGTTTTCCTCGTCGGCGTAGGCCTTTTTAAAGGCCGCCTTGACCTTAAAAAACGTCTCCGCGGTCTTTTCCGCGTCGGCGCGGACGGCCTCGCGGGCCGCTCCGTCAAGCGAATCTATGTATTCCGGCAAGCCGATAAACCCGATTGTCAGCTCGGAATTTTTTTTGTCTATGACGACGCTCTCGACCTTTAGTCTCGCGTAGTCCTTAGACAGCTTTTGAAATTCTTGCGTAAATACGTTCATAAATTTTTCCTTTTTTTCTTAAAGTAACAGCTTTTTGATTTCTTCAAAAAGACACCCCTCCGCGTCGTCCGCGCCGACGGTTTTCAAAACGCTCCCGTCCTTAAAGACGACGGCTTTATCCCCCCCGAAGGCTATCCCCAAATCGCACGCCCCGGCCTCGCCCGACCCGTTGACGACGCAACCCATAACGGCGATTTTTAGCGGCTTTTTTACGTTCCGCGTATAGTCCTCGACTTTTTGTGCAAGCCCGCCCACGTCGTAGCCGCAGCGTCCGCAGCGCGGACAGGCTATGACCTCGACAAAGCTTTTGTCAAGCCCGACGGCGCGGAGCAGCTCTCTCGCCGCCTTTACCTCCGCCGTCGGGTCGGCGGCGAGAGATATTCTCACCGTATCGCCTATTCCGTCGAGAAGCAGAGAGCCTAAGGCCGCCGCCGATTTTATGATTCCTCTTTCGGGCGTTCCGGCCTCCGTCACGCCTATATGCAGGGGATATTGACAAAGCTTGTCTATTTGCCGGTACGCCGCCACGGTTTCGGCGGCGGACGACGACTTTAGCGACGCGACTATGTCATAAAAGCCTAAGTCCTCCATAAGCCTTATCGCGTCCATCGCCGACGACGCGAGCGCGGAGGCTCTGTCGGACGAGTTTTTGTAGCTTTTTTCGAGCGAGCCGCCGTTGACTCCCACTCTGACGGGAACGCGCAGGTCTTTTAGCGCGGCGGTAAGCTCTTTTAACCCGGCCTTTTTGATGTTGCCGGGGTTGATTCTCACCTTGTCGGCGCGGTTTTTTGCCGCGGCTATCGCCAGCTTGTAGTCAAAGTGAATATCGGCGACAAGCGGCATGTCGATATTGCGCCTTATCTCTCTCAACGCCGCCGCCGCGCTCATGTCGGGAACGGCTACGCGGAATATGTCACAGCCGGCCTCCTTTGCCGCCGCCGCCTGCTCTATGATAGCTTTTATGTCGGTCGCGGCGGCCTTGGCCATTGTCTGCACGGCGACGGGGTTGCCGCCGCCGACGGAAACGCCGCCGATTTTTACCGTCCTTTTCATAGCTTGTTGATGAGCTGAAGGACGTCGAACAAAATGACTATGCCAAAAAGCGCGACTATCCCGATAAAGTGTATCATGGCCTCGACGCTGCGCTTTATCGGCTTTTTTCTTATCCATTCTATTATTGTGAATACCATTCGGCCGCCGTCGAGCGCGGGCAGAGGCAAGAGGTTAAATATCGCCAGATTGACAGAGAAAAGGCAGATTATATAAATCGTGTTGGCTATTCCCGTTCTCGCGATATTTGCAAGCCCGCTTATCATGGTTATCGGCCCGCCCGTCGACTCGACGGCCTTTGCCGAGCCTGTTATCAGCGCGCCGAGCGACGACAGGATTTTGACCGCGGTAAAAATTCCGAACTTGAAGGCGCGCCAAATAGATTCAAAAAAGCCGAAGGTCTGCCTCGCCGTCGAAACCTGTATTCCGAATTTTTGTGAGGATTTTTGCGTGCCGTCTTCGTTATATACGGCCTCGCCGTTCTCATTATACTCATAAACCGTATGCCGCTCTAAGACTATCTCCTTTTTTTGTACGGCCTTTGTCTTTAGGTTTTTGACGAGGACGCTTAGCGTCACCGTGTCCTTGCCGTCTAACATATTGGTAAAATCGGCGGGCTCAAGCATTTGAACGGCCTTGCCGTCAACCGCCGTCACTATGGTTATCGTCTCGACCTCGCCGTCTTGGTCAAGCTCATAGACGACGCCGCGCCCCGCCGCGTAATCGTCGCCGGGCGCGATATAGGGCAGCGTCTGACCCGAAAACGTAAAGAAAAGCGACAGCACGATTACCGCCGAAACAAAGTTTGTAAAAACTCCGGCAAACAAGACTATGAGTCTTTTCCACGGCTTTTGATTGTTAAAGGCGTCCGACGACGGGCTGTCCTCGTCCTCGCCGTTAAAGGCGCAAAAGCCGCCGAGCGGAATCAGCCGCCACGACAGGATAAGCCCCGATTTCAGCTTTTTGCTGATGATTTTCGGACCCATGCCGACGGCGAACTCGTTTATCTTAAAGCCGAGCTTGCGCCCGGCGATAAAGTGTCCCAATTCATGAATGACCACCATGACGCTTAAGCACACGAAAGCCACCAGAATATAGGCTATGAATTCCAAAATTTTTAAAAAGATCATTTATTTATAATTCCTTACAAGGTTTTTTATGGTTTTATTTTTTTTGTTAACCGTTTATTTGCCGATAAAGGCGATTTGCGTAAGCGTCGGACTCTATCACGTCCGCGGCGGTTTCCGGCTCATAGTTGACGACCCTCTCCAATACTCTCTCTATGTTGCCGTTGATGCCGCAAAACGACAGCCTTCCCGCCAAAAAATCCTCAACGGCAAGCTTGTTTGCCGCGTTCATCGCCGCCGGCATTATTCCGCCCGCGCGGGCGGCGGCGCGCGCCGTCTTTAGACACGGAAAACGCTTTTCGTCGGGCGCGGAAAAGGTCAGAACGCCGCGCGCTATAAGGTCGAGCGCGGACGCGCCGCTTATAAGCCTGCCTGCCGCCTTGTCTCCGCCCTTTGTCCGTTCCGTTTCTGACAAAAGGCTCAACGCCCGCGATATAGGAACGCGCATATCGGGAACGCTCAAAACGGCGGTCATCGAATTGTCGCGAAACTCGGCAAGCGAATGAATTACGCTCTCCTTGTGAATGACCGCGTCGACCGCGTCGGCCTCCAGACCGAAAAAATGCATGGCCTCGATAATTTCAAGCCCCTTATTCATCATCGTCGCGCTGTCTATAGATATTTTTTTGCCCATGCGCCACGTCGGATGTTTGAGCGCGTCCGACGCGGAAACCGTCTTTAACCGTTCGGCGGTATAATTTAAAAAAGGGCCGCCGCTCGCCGTCAGTATTATTCTTTTTATGTCGGAGGCGGACTCCTTGCTTATGCAGTCGCGTATAGCCGAATGCTCGCTGTCTATGGGAATTATATCGGCGCGGTTTTTTTTTGCCTCGCGCATTATTATTCCGCCTCCGGCTACCATCGTCTCTTTGTTTGCGAGGGCGAGCTTAACGCCGCGCCTCAGCGCGAGACAGGACGGCATAAACCCGTCTATTCCCGTCACCGCGACGACGACGGCGTCGAGGATATCCGATTCAAAAAGCCTCTCATAATATTGCGGTCCGTAAACGACGGTAGGATTATACCCCTTGACGCGCGCTTTTATGCCGTCTAACGCGCTTTCAAGCTTTTGTCTTTCGGGGTTCGCCGCGTCCAAAAAATCGGGGCTTGCGACGGCGAACGCCAAAGGGAGAAATTCTGCGACCTGCGCGGCGAGGCCTTGCGCGTTTGAATATACCGACAAAAAAACCGGCTCGAAGCCGCCGCGGTTTGACCTTATAACGTCGAGTACGCTGCGCCCGACCGACCCGCAGCTGCCCAATATGCCTATGCGCAAAAGACCACCCCCGTATTTATCGCGTTTATTTTATATCTAAATATACACTTCAGTCCGTCAAAATATGACGATTATGGTATATACCGCCGCAAAAACGAACATTACCGCGTCTAAGCGGTCTATTATTCCGCCGTGTCCGGGAACGAGGTTGCCGAAGTCCTTGAGTCCGCATTCTCTCTTGATTCGGCTTGCAAATAAATCTCCGAACTGCGAAATTACGCCGGCAAACAAGGCCGTCAAAAGATAGGCCGGGAGAACAAGGCCGTCCTCGACGTCTATGACGCTTTGGAGCGTAAACCCGAGGCTTACCGCGCCGCTCTCGACCAAATGCCAAAACAAGACTATGACGGCAAGACAGCCGGCAATTCCGCCGGCCGCGCCGACGACCGTCTTGTTTGGACTGACGCGCGGAATGAGCTTTTTTAGCTTTCCCTTAAAGATGAGACCGGCCGCCTTGCCGGTAAAATATGCGAACGTGTCGGTGACAAGCGCAATCAACAGCGTCAGCAACAGCAAAAAGCTCCCGCCCGCGTGGTTTATCATATAGCCGAGACTCAAAAACAAAAACGGATATATCAAAACGAAAACCGTCGCGATAAAGTCCTTAAACGAAACCTCGGCTTTGACGACGTAAATTACGGCGGCTATTATAAACGCCGAAAGAATTGCGCCAAAAAAACCCGCCGCGCCGAATTCAAGCAAAACAGCAAGCGGATAAGTCGCTATGGCGGCGGCGATTATCGGCGTTTTTATTACCTTATAGCCGATAGCCCCGAGAGCCTTTGCCATTTCATAAGACGCGTAGGCCGCGCAGACAAAGCCCAGCGCGTCGTAGACGTAGAGCGACATCGTATTCAGCCGCATAAGAGCCAGGGCTACGCCCGCCATTACCGCGCCGGCAATGATTTTTTGCGCCGCGCCGGACGGTTTTTTTTGTGTTTGGTTTTCAACGCCGTTCATAGTTTTTTATCTTCCCCCTTTAATTCTTAATTCTTTTTTTTACTTCCCGAAACAAGCTAAACGCCGGGAAAGCCTTAATCCTTTTTTATATTGCCGAAGCGTCTGTCTCTGCCGTTATATTCGGCTATTATAGCGTCGACGTCCGACGCGTTCATATCCGGCCAAAGCTTATCCAAAAAAAGCAGCTCCGAATAGGCGCACTGATAAATCATAAAGTTGCTGAGCCGCCGCTCTCCCGCCGTTCGGACGATTATGTCAGGCTCGGGCAGATAGCCGGTGTAGAGGCTTCTCAAAAGCCCCTCCTCGTCTATCGGCTTGCCGAGCGCGGCAAGCTTGTTAGCGGCGGCGGCTATCTCGGCTCTGCCGCCGTAATTTATCATTACGTTGACAATCATGCCGCGTTTGCCCTTAGTCCTTTCTCTGACGCGCTCGACCGACCGCCTGACGCTCTCGGGCAACGCTTCTATACCGCCGAAAAAGTTGACGGCAAACGATAAATTTTCCTTTGCGAGATATTGATCGTTCAGCTCGCCGATAAGCGAAAAAATCGCGCCGATTTCGGCTTTAGGCCTTTTCCAATTTTCCGTACTAAAGGCAAAAACCGAAACCACCGCTACCCTGCGCGCGGAGCAAGCCTCAAGCACGCGCTTTAGAGCCTCGACTCCCGCCCTGTGTCCCTCCGCGCGTTTTAAGCCGCGCGCCGTCGCCCACCGTCCGTTTCCGTCCATTATGAAGGCTATATGCTTCAAAGAATTCATACGCTTTTATACTTTTACGATTTCGTCCTCTTTTTCTTTGACAAGCCTTTCGACTAAGTCGGTCTTTAGGTTGACGGCCTTTTCAACGTCCTTGTCATAGGTTTTTTGGTCGTCCTCGGTGATAACCGAATCCTTTTTCAGCCTTTTAAAAATTTCCAGAATGTCGCGGCGTTCGTTTCTCAAAGCCACCTTGGCCGTTTCGCCGAGAGCCTTGACGGTTTTGACAAGCTCCTTGCGCCTCTCGCCCGTTATCTCGGGAAAGACAAGACGGATAACCTTGCCGTCGTTGTTGGGAGTCAGCCCGATATTCGCGGCGAGAATCGCCTTTTCTACGGCCTTTAACAAGCTCGAATCCCACACCGACAAAAGCAACACGCGCGCCTCGGGAACGGTGATATTTGACACCTGACTAAGCGGCGTCGGCGAGCCGTAAGCGTCGACGGTTATTTTGTCTAAGATATGAGGATTAGCGCGGCCCGCGCGAATGTTTTGAAACTCCGTTTTCATGTTTTCAATCGATTTGTCCATTTTGGAGGTAAAGCCGGCAAAAGCCTCTTGCACCTCCGGTACTCCGTACCCCATAATTATCAACCTCTCATTTTTTGTTATATATATTATACGACGGAACTATCGATATGTCAAGAGAAACTTTAACTAAAAAGCATGTTGAACTAATCGCGGTCTTAAAGATTAGGACTATACGCTTGCCCCGTCGGTTCGTTTCTCTTTATCAAAAAAACTCAAATATTTTTTATCAGCTCGATTTGACCTTGTCTTTCCTCTCTCACCGCTTCCATATTGCCGGGATATATTCGGTTTATAAGCGTTACGGCAAAATCGGCCGCCCAAAGGGCGTGATATTTTACGTGCGGAACGCAGGCTATTTGCGCCGTTGTTCTATAAAATCTCGCTCTTACACCGTCTTTTTCGTTTCGCGCCAAATCGTAAAGCTCGCCGCCTATGCTCCGCGCCTTTTGATAATTTGCCTTGCCGTCCAACCATTCCTCAATCGCGGCGAAAGCCCGTATGATTTCTTGGCAAGGTTCAAACCCCGTCAACGCCAAAAGCCGCCCGCCGTAGAGCAGACAAAAGCGTGCCGCATCCTTGTGGCTTTTGGCGTCGTAAACGGCTATAAACAAGCTCCTTAGCTCGGGAATATCGTCAATTTTGCCGAGGGGGCGTTGATATTCGTAGATGTTCATATCAAAGCTCCGCCTAACAGGGCAGCTTATCCGGCAATCTGACTATCCGGCATTTTTGGCAGAGCGGATATGACGCTATAAATTCCCCGGCTTTTTCTTTCATTGCGTCAAAGGACTTGCCGTAAAAATACAAGGCCGTTTCCGTCGGGCCTTTCCACCAACTATAATATTTTACTTCGCCCTCAAAGCTTTTTTTAAGCTCGCTTATCACATAGTTGATATCGCTTGTTTTATAAACCTCGTCGGGAAGCTCATAGCCGTTGAGATAGACGGCGTAGCCCTCTAACAAGCCGAGAACTATCGGCTCTTTCCCCTCCTCCGATAGGAGACTGCCCTTGGGACACAATTCGTTTAACACGGCGATAAGCTTTTTGCGGGTATCCTCCGAATCGTCTGTGAGAAAAATGTCTACGTCGCAATATTCAATTTCCTTGCCTTTACCGCCCAAAAGCGTGCCGCCGCCGTCGACGTATCCGCAGCCGACGCGCTTTAGCAAGACGTTCAGAGCGTCCTCAAAAATCTCCCCTCTGTCAAGCGGCTGTAGCTTTGCGTTGATCGACAGGTTTAATAACGCCTTATATTTCTGTTTTTTCTTAAAAAGCCCCATGATAAGCCCTCCTTATGCTTTATAAATTATAGCATACTTATATAAATAAAGCAATAAAGCGGCGGCGGACGTTCAAAAAAAGCTTTAACGCAAAAACCGTCAATTTTTGCGAGCTTTGCCCTACGGGTTTTTATTTGCAAAAATTCCGCGTTTATGTTATAATGCTTTCAATTGTATTATTCCGTAAGTTTTTTTGGGGGAAGCTACGCGCGTATCGGAATTATTTATACAAAAATAAAAAATCGGAGTATTAAATTTTTATGAATTGTCTGATAATAAACAACCCGGTAAGCGGGCATTCAAAAACACCCGAGCAGATAGCCGAAATAGTCGCAAAGCTCGGTCAAAAATATCAAACCGTCGATGTTGAAACGACGCTGCCCGACGTCACCGCGACGGATATCGCGAGAGAAAATCTCGGCAAATATTCGCTTTATGTCGTCCTCGGCGGCGACGGAACCCTCGGCGAAACGCTGAGAAGCATCGCCGGCAAGGAAAACCGTCCCGCCCTCGGCTACATTCCCTGCGGAACCGTCAACGACTTTGCCCGTTCCAACAAAATTCCCTTTGAATACCGCGCGGCCGTCGACGTAATATTGGCGGGCAAGACCGTAAAAAAAGGCGCGCTGTTCATGAACGGCACGCCGGCCGCCTCATATGTTCTTGCCGGAATGTTCACCTCGTCGAGCTACACCGCCAACTCTAAGGCAAAAAAAAAGGTCGGCAAGCTGGCCTACTACTACGAGATTTTGTTCAACGACAAAGGCCGCAAGGGCGAGCAGCTTGAGGTGACCTTAGACGGCGACGAATCGACGACTTATAATTCTCTGCACACGCTCATATGCTTTCTCAACAACAAAACCGTCGGCGGCTTAAGGGTGACTAACGACGAGTTTGACGACAACGACACGGTTTACGCGCTGCTGGCAAAGCGCAAAAAGGGCTTTTTCGGGCTTTTGGTAAGTCTCGGGTCGATGTTTCCCGTCTTATGCAAAAAAGCCGAAAACTCTATTATCGACACGAAAAATATAACTATACGCCGCGTCAAAAGCGCGACGGTCAAGGCCTTTTCTCCGACGACGTGGAACCTCGACGGCGAAAAAGGTCCCGTCGGCAACGCCGAAATCTCTTATAAAAAAGATCAATTCGAGTTGTTGGTTCCTTAAACCAAAATTAACATTAAATTAAAATTAACATTCTATAATAAAGAATGGGAAAATAAAAGATAATAGGAGCGTTTTTATTATGTCTGCGCACACAAAAAGGATATCGGAACTCGCCGAAGAGCTTAATTCCGATCTAAAGCTCGGCGTAAACGCCGACGCCCTGCCGTTTCTTGCCGAAAAATTCGGAAAGAACAAGCTCGCGGAAACAAAGCATAAAAGCATTCTTATTAAATTTTTGGAGCAATTTAAGGACGCGATGATCATAATTTTGCTGATTGCCGCCGTCATCTCGTTTGTTTTGGCGGCTATCGGACACGACGCAAAGGAGTTTTTTGAGCCGTCGCTGATTGTCCTCATAGTAATCGCCAACGCGATTATGGGCGTATCGCAGGAAAACAAGGCCGAAAAAGCCCTCGACGCGCTAAAACGGCTGTCCGCGCCGCAGGCAAAGGTCATTCGCGGCGGCAAGGAGTCGGTCATAGACGCGGAGGAGCTCGTTCCGGGCGATCTGATTTTGCTCGAGGCGGGCGATTTTGTTCCCGCCGACGCGCGGTTGATTTCGTCGTCGTCGCTAAAATCGGAGGAATCCGCGCTGACCGGCGAATCGGTTCCGGCCGAAAAGGCCTTTGACGCCGAGCCTAAGGAGGACTCGCCGCTCGGCGACAGAACCAACATGGTTTTTTCCGGTTGCAGTATAGCCTACGGCACGGCAAAGGCCATAGTCGCCGCTACGGGCATGAATACCGAAATGGGCAAAATCGCAAACCTTCTCCAAAATCAGGAGGAATCAAGCACCCCTCTCCAAAAAAAGCTCGCGCAATTAGGCAAGCGTCTCGGCGTAATCGCGCTCGGCGCGTGCGCTCTCGTCTTTGCTCTCGGAATGCTTCTCTCCGACGAGCCCGATATCAAAATGCTCTTTATGACGGCGGTGTCTCTCGCCGTATCGGCTATCCCCGAGGGACTGCCGGCCGTCGTGACCATCGTGCTTGCGATCGGCGTTCAAAAAATGGTCAAGCGCAACGCCATAATACGCCGCCTGCCCGCCGTCGAAACCCTCGGCTCGGCCTCGGTCATCTGCTCTGACAAAACGGGAACGCTTACCCAAAACAGAATGACCCTAAAAAAAGCCTACCTAAGCGGCGGCGACGGCGCGGAGGATATCTCAAGCGACAACTCCGAGGCCGTCAAAAAGCTTTTGACCTACGCGGTTCTATGCTGCAACGGCAGCGTTTCATATGAGGACGGGAAGGAAATTCTCGTCGGAGACCCGACCGAAACCTCTATCGTCTCGGCGGCGTTAAACAACGACCTAAGCAAGGACGCCCTCAACGAAAAATATCCGCGCATCGCCGAGCTGCCCTTTGACTCCGACCGCAAGCTAATGACCTCCGTCAACGTCATAGACGGCAAGCGCGTCGCCATAGTCAAGGGCGCGTTTGACATGCTCATATCGCGCTGTTTGCCGGGCGGCTTAGACAAGGCCGCAAAAATCAACGACGAGCTGGGAAAATCGGCTCTGCGCGTAATCGGCGTCGCCTTTAAGCTTCTTTCTGACGACAGCGATTTGCATATCGCAAATCTCGAAAACAATCTGACCTTTATGGGCCTTGTCGGCATGATAGACCCGCCGCGTCCCGAGGCAAGAGCCGCCGTCGCCGAATGCCGTTCTGCGGGTATAAAGCCCGTCATGATAACGGGAGATCACGTCATAACCGCGTCGGCTATCGCCCGCGAGCTGGGAATTTTGCAGGACGGAGATATCGCGGTCACAGGCGGCGAGCTTTCCAAAATGTCGGACGACGAGTTAAAAGCCGTCATAAGAAAAATTTCCGTCTACGCGCGCGTGTCGCCGTCGGACAAAATAAGAATAGTCAAGGCCTGGCAGGAGCTTGGCGAAATCGTCTCTATGACGGGCGACGGAGTAAACGACGCCCCCGCCCTAAAGGCCGCCGATATAGGCTGCGCAATGGGCATAACGGGAACCGACGTGGCAAAGGGCGCGGCCGACATTACCCTGACGGACGACAACTTCGCGACGATAGTCCACGCCGTCAAGGAAGGGCGCGGCATATACGACAATATCAAAAAGGTGGTGGGCTATCTGCTAAGCACAAACGTCGGCGAAATATTAGCGGTCATGCTTGCCATTCCGCTTTTCGGCGTTCCTCCGCTTTTGTCGATGCAGCTGCTCTGGATAAACCTCGTCACCGACAGCCTGCCGGCAATCGCGCTCGGCATGGAAAAAATCGACGACGGCATTATGAAACGCAAGCCAAAGCCCGTAAACGAGGGAATATTTGCCCGCGGCAACGGGCTTAGAATAGTCATTCAGGGCGTCATGTTCGGCGCGCTGACGCTCGTCGGCTACTATTTGGGCAGTCGCGTATTCGCGGGCGCAAATCCGCAACAGAGCGGCCAAACGACGGCGTTTATCATACTCGCCCTGACGCAGCTCGTCCACTCGTTCAACATGCGCTCCGAAAACTCGCTTTTCGCCTCGAACCCCTTCTCAAACGGCAAGCTAAACCTCGCGGCCTTAGCCGGACTTTTGCTGACGGCCTTTGTCTCTCTGACCCCGTTTGTCAACGAGGCCTTCGGAATGACCCTGCTAAACCCTTGGCTCTATTTGATAGCCGTAGGACTTGCCTTAGTTCCGCTCTTTGTAATGGAGCTATATAAATTTATCTATAAGAAAATCAAAAAATAAGACGGAGATAAAGGACTTGTTTGCAATGCGCGTTTTTATTTTTATTGTTTTAGCGGTTTAAGTCGTGTATTTTAGAACTTTTGCGGGATTTCCGCCAACGACGGCATAATCGGGAACGTCCTTTGTTACAACGCTTCCCGCGCCCACAACCGCGCCCTCGCCTATCGTTACGCCTTTCATGATAATGCAGTTAAAGCCGATCCATGCTTTATCCTTAACGACAATCGGCGCGCTCCTTATCGCCGCCCAATCTTTATTTTGTCCCATTGTGTGGTTTTCAATATCGGCGCGAGCCGTCGCCGTTTCTTTTAAGCGGTCGGCGGAAACAATAGAATGAAAATTACTGTCGACTATCGTGCAACCCCACGAAAACATAACGTCGTTGCCGATAGTCATGCCGTTAGTGCAATAAAAGGTCGTTCCCTCGTTAATTAAAACCCTATCGCCGAATTGTATTTTTCCGCGCTCTACATTGACGGTGCCGGAAATAACGCTATCCGTGCCGATAGTTAAATATATCTCGTTTTCGGGAGAGCGCAAATTTAATTGCATCTGCTCCGTTAAAGAGCCTTTGCCGATTTTAACGTATTTGCTTTGTTCGGGAGTTATCATTTCATGCACCTCTTTTAACTTTTTACTGCCCGTACAGTATAGCAAAAATATATGATTAAAGCAACTTATCACACTATTCTTTCAGCTTTTCCTCAAATCGTTTTGCCGCTCTATCGTCTAAGCCTTTTAGTTTCCGCGCGGCTTTGGTCATGAAGCGGCGCGGCTTTATTTTTGCATTTCGTTATTTTGTTAGTCCCACGGCAAAGGCTTTGGCTCTTTCCAAATCCTCCGCGTTTGGTCTGCCCTTGTTAAGTCCGCCGAACAACTTCAAAATCCCGATTATCGTATCGAACCCCAAGCAGGAAAACTCGCCGACAATTTCAAAGCCCCTTGCGGCAAGGATATTTCGGAGCGCGGCATGGTCTTTCAGCTTTTTCTTTTCGTTATATATACCCGCCGTTGAGAAAATGAACGCCTTTTTACCGCTCGCTTGCGGTAGGCTTTCGGCATAATCTAAAATCTGCTTATAGTGTTTGCCCCTGTCGATTCCCGCGCCGAACCCGATTAAATCATAGCCGCTTGTGTCCGAATTTCTTGCCGTTCCGTCGTCTTCAAGTTCAACTATCGGCGCGGAGAGTACGTTTGCCATCGCCTCCGCGACCTTTCTCGTGTTGCCGTGGTGGTATGAATACAGATAAATAACCGCGTTCATTCTAAACCTCCGTTTCATTTATTATCGGATTTGAGTTTTCTTCCGCCAATTCCACGAACCTCACGCCCGTCATCTTTTCGCTTATTTGCCACAAACGTTCGGATGCATCCGTATCTATCGCCCACGGCTGAACACCCGTAGGCTCATAGACATCCGCTGCCGCCGCCTTTGCTATATCGCAATCCTCGCAGTACAGCCCCCCGAGGTTATCGAGTTCCTTCGCCGTAGCCGCCCACACCCCCGTAGCCGCGCCTTGCGCTACCGTCTTGAACGCGTCGGGAACGTCGGGTTTTTTTAACGCGTTATAAATCCCCGTAAAATTTATCGCCCTCATAAATTTAGCCGCTCCGCGCAACAGCCCTACCGTAAACCGCGACCGTATTCCCACGACGCTTTCCGCGAATAAATCAGACGTCGGAATAGGTCCGGGATGAACGGCGAACGCCCGCACCCCGTATCGTTTTGCCAAATTATCAAGTCGGACGGCGAACAGAACGTTCGCCGATTTAGACTGCGCGTACGCCCGCATGGGCTTATATTCGGTACGCTCGAAATTTATATCGTCGAAGTTTACTCCGCCCTCCCGATGTGCGCGCGATGAAACGGCAACGACCCGCGCACCGTGCGCGCGCTTTAACGCCGGAAACAGCCGCGCGGTCAATTGAAAATGTCCTAAGTGATTCGTTGCGAAATGGTATTCTATCCCGCGCTTGTCAAGCGTGCGCGGAATGCCGATAATCCCCGCGTTGTTCACGAGAATGTGTATCGGAATGTCACGGTCAAGCACTTTTTGCGCCGCCGCGTCAATCGTTTCGGGCTTTAATAAATCGAAATATTCAATCTCCGCATTGGAAACGCCGCGCAAATTTCTTTTCGCGCGTTTTGTATCCCGCGCTAAGCAAATGACACGCGCTCCCGCCGCCGCGAAAGCTTTCACGATTTCAAGACCGGTGCCGGTATAACCGCCCGTGACGACGGCGTTTTTACCCGTAAGGTCTATACCGTTTATGACCTCCGCCGCCGTCGTGAAATGTCCGAACGGGGAACCTATAGGACGTTGATTTTCGTTAATCGCATTCATCGCAGGTCCCTCCCGATTCCCGAAGTAGTTGGATATTGTTTATCAATGCCACAAAGGCTTCCCATGCGCCGCCGAGCTTCAGCCAATAATAGTTTTTTGTGCCTTCGTGCGTTACGCCTATGACCTCGGTGTCAAGTAATATTTGCAGGTGGTGCGACACGGCGGGGCGCGACAAATGCGTCCTTTCGGTAATGTCGCCGACCCGCATTCCGTCACATTTTGCGCTTATCAGCGTTGTAATTACCGCCTGCCGCGTTTCGTCGCCGAGCGCGACAAGCAGCTTTCTGCAAACGGCGAATTGCTCCGCCGCGTTTTTGGATATGGTTTCGATGTCCATGAGTCCTCCGTTAAGCGCCTTTGTTCAAGCACTTAAATCATTATACCACATTATTCCTCGTTTTTTACATCGGTAAAGAAAATCGAGACGAATTCGGCGCGGGTTAAAACCGCCGCCGCTTGCAAGCGCAAACCCCTTTCTTTTACTTCATATAATAAAGCCATGTGTCAATTCGCGCTATTTGGGCGACGGACAAATTACCCTCATATTCGATGTCAAGACGTTTCGCTCCGAGCATGTTATTTGTTAAATTAAAAACCGACGAAGTATTTTTCATACATCGAAGCGGCGCTAATTAACCCGACAAAACCGTTAGGCAACAAAGCTGTCTTTCCGGACTAACCGCCACACCCTGTGCCGCTATTGCACTTGCTTTGGAAATTCACTTATGCAATTTAAATAGAAAAACACAACGGCAAGCTGTTGATTTTTGCGGACGAATCGTGTATAATTGTGTTTGTACTCTGACGAAAGGAGGAATCATCCGTGTTCGATACATACGATTATGGTCCGCTTATCAAGCAAATACACGATTCGCTTGAACGAAACGCCAATAATCTGTTGCGAGCGAAAGAACTGACGCTGGCGCAGTGGCAGTTGCTATTGGTTTTAAGCAATGCTGCGGACGGCGCATATCCCTTAAAACAACTGGAGAAGCTCCTGCACGTTTCCCAAGCGACGGCGGCGGGGATTGTGCAAAGGCTGGAACAAAAAGGCTTTGTTG
>JAISRB010000002.1 GCA_031273825.1 Clostridiales bacterium | reverse complement strand
GAGGAGATTGCGTTTTTAAAGGACGCAATCGCCGTAAAAAAACACGAAAGGTTAAACGCCGGCCGTTCGGTCTACACCGTCGAATCGGGCGGCAAGACCTTTCTTTTGGCCGTGTCGGGAATAGGCAAGGTCAATTCCGCGGCGACGCTCCAATATATACTCGACAAATACGGCGCGGATTCCGTCATAAACATCGGAACGGCGGGCGGCTTTAGCGGATGCTTTGAAAAAAACGCCGTCATGCTCCCCGTCGCGGCCTATCAGCACGACTATGACCTCGGAGTCGTCGGGGGAGACGGCTACAAGAGAGGCGGCGTTCCGAACGTCGGCGACGGGGAGTTCCGCTTTGACGCGGAGCTGGTCGCGGCTCTTACCGACGTATGCCGCGGGCTTGGCTATAAATTCGGCGGCGGGATTTTGGTATCGGGCGACCAATTTATATCCGACCCCATAAAGGTTGACGAATTAAAACGCGGCTTCGGCGCGGCGGCCTGCGATATG
This sequence comes from Clostridiales bacterium, assembly GCA_031273825.1. Taxonomy (GTDB): domain Bacteria; phylum Bacillota; class Clostridia; order Christensenellales; family JAISNN01; genus JAISNN01. The sequence continues at coordinate 17,347 of JAISRB010000002.1, read as the reverse complement.
GAGGGCGGCGCGCTGTTGCAGGCGGCCGCCTTAAACGGTTTTAAAAGGCTGGCCGCCGTCAAGTCGATATCCGACGGCGCGGACGAATACGCGGCTAAGGATTTTTCGGACATAACAAGCTCTAAGGAAAAGATAAAAAATATTATTTTGAAATACTTAAGCAAGCAAGACAATATACGCGGCTAAACGCAAAAAAAAACGAGGAGAATTACAAAAATGGCAAAGGTGACCATGGATAAGCTCGTCGCGCTCTGCAAGGGCAGAGGCTTCATATTTCCCGGAAGCGAGATTTACGGCGGATTGGCAAATACGTTCGATTACGGCCCTCTCGGCGTTCTGCTAAAAAACAACGTAAAAAGAGCGTGGTGGAAAAAATTTGTCGAGGAAAACGCCCTCAACGTCGGCGTCGATTGCGCCATATTGATGAACCCGACCGTCTGGGAGGCGAGCGGCCACATAAGCAACTTTAACGACCCGCTTATGGACTGCAAGGAATGCAAAACGCGCCACAGAGCCGACCACCTCATCGAAAAATATCAGGAGGAAAACGGTCTGCGCGAGAGCATAGCCGGCTTTTCTAACGACATGCTCGAAAAATATATCGCCGACAAAAAAATTCCTTGCCCCGATTGCGGCAAGTCAAATTTTACCGGCGTCAGAAAGTTCAACATGATGTTCAAGACCTTTCAGGGCGTAAACGAGGACACCGCGAACGCGGTTTATCTGAGACCCGAGACGGCGCAGGGCATATTCGTCAACTTTAAGAACGTACAGCGTTCGCAGAGGCTAAAGATTCCTTTCGGAATAGCGCAGATAGGCAAGAGCTTCAGAAACGAAATAACGCCCGGCAACTTTACCTTCAGAACGCGCGAATTTGAGCAGATGGAATTAGAGTTTTTTTGCAAGCCGGGAACCGACCTCGAATGGTTTGCCTATTGGAAGGATTTTTGCCGCGACTGGCTCTACGGCCTCGGAATAAAGACGGAAAACCTCAAGCTAAGAGACCACGAAAAAGAGGAGCTGTCGCATTATTCCAACGCGACGACCGATTTTGAATTCAATTTTCCGTTCGGCTTCGGGGAGCTTTGGGGCATAGCCGACAGAACCGACTTTGACCTAAAGGCGCACCAAAGCAAGAGCGGACAAAATCTCGAATATATCGACCCTATAACCAACGAGAGATATATTCCTTATTGCATAGAGCCGTCGTTAGGCGCGGACAGAGTCGTTTTGGCGTTTCTTTGCAACGCCTACGACGAGGAGGAGGTAGACGGGGAGACGAGAATAGTTTTGCGCCTGCACAGCTTTCTCGCGCCCTATAAGGTTGCGGTGCTGCCGCTCCAAAAGAAGCTGTCAGACAAGGCGGACGAGATATTCAAAGGCCTTGTCAAGAGACATTCCGTCGCCTACGACGACGCCGGCAGCATAGGAAAACGCTACCGCCGTCAGGACGAAATAGGCACGCCTTACTGCGTGACCGTAGACTTTGAGACCTTAGACGACGGCGCGGTCACCGTCAGAGAGCGCGACAGCATGCAACAAGTCAGAGTCAAAATCGACGAATTAGACAAATTTTTTGACGAAAAATTGAGTTATTAGGGCGGTTAGCCGCTAACCGCTAATCACTGACCACTGATTACAACCACTTAAGAGACCGCTCCAACGCTTTTTTCCACATCGAAAACTGCGCTTTGGCGGCCTCTTTGTTTTTGTCGGGCGCAAAGGTTTTATAAGCGTCCATGCCGTTTTTTACGTCGTCCTCCGAGATTATATTCATATGCAGGGCGGCGAGGGCGGCTATGCCGTAGCCCGTGGCCTCGATTGACTTAGGGCGCGAAATCTCCATATCGAGCAGGTTTGACATGAGCTGAACGGCTATGTCGCTGTTAGACACGCCGCCCGACACGCTCAATTTTTGTATGTCTACGCCGAGATTTTTGAAGGAAAGAAGCACGTCCGACGCGGCGAAGGCTATCGAGTCGAGTACGGCGCGGACAAAGTGCTTGCGCGTCGAGTCGGGGCCTATGCCCATAAAGGACGCCCGCGCCGTCGGGTCGTTATAAGGCGCGCCCGACATTCCGCCGAGTGCGGGAACAAAATATACGCCGTTGCTGTCCTTTACCTCCGCGGCCTCGTCGTCGAGCTGTTTTATACTGCCGTAGAGCTCAAGCCCCTTTTGCGCCCATTCGAGACAGCTGCCCGCGGTGTATGAATTGCCCTCAAACATATATGAGGTTTTGCCGTTTATGCGCCACGCGACCGAGGTATAGAACCCTCCGAAGGTCTTGTATTCGCCGCCTATATTGACGTTGACAAAGGTTCCGCTGCCGTTTGTGCATTTGGCGACCGTCGGCTCAAAGCAGCCCTGTGCAAACATGGCGGCCTGCTGGTCGGCGATCATGCCGTATATCGGAATTTCCGCGCCGAAAACCTCCTTTGAGATTACGCCGAAATCCGCGTTTTCGTCCAAAATCTCGGGGAACATGTCGGGGCGCATTCCGACGTATTGGGGAATATAGGTGTTCCATTCGCGGGTCTGATTGTCGAGCATAGTGCTGTTGCTCGCCATACTTAAGGTAGTCGCAAAACGCTTGCCGCCGCTCAGCTTAAAGAGCAGCCACGAGTCGACGTTGCCCCACCTGACGGCGTGGTTAGACAGACCATCGGCAAATTCCTTTGACGACTCCTTTTTGGCCGCGATCATGACGGGCGTATATATCGGCGTGAGATAGGGAGCTATTCCCGGAAAGACGGAGTTAAAGGCCTCGTTTTCGGTGAATAAAGGCTTCAAAACGTCTACGCCGCGCGTATCCTGCCACGTTATGAGGTTGCAGAGCGGCTCTTGCGTTTCGGAATTCCAAAAGAGCCACGAGGTGCGCTGCGCGCCTATGCCGGCGCAGGCTATCTCCGAGGGGCTTATGCCGTTATCCTTCATTACCTCGCGCGCCGTTTCGAGCAACAGCTTATACAGAGCCGACGGGTCTTGCTCGACCATTCGGGGGGCGGGATATATGCTTTGCGTCTTGCGCGACGACATTCCGACAAACCTCAAGCCGAGGTCGTAGACGAGGCTTTTTACGCAGGTAGTGCCGCAATCGAGAACGAGTATGTACTTTTTCATTAGACGTATCTCCTTAAAACTTCCGCAGTATATTTTTTTTGAGGCAACACGGGCGGCGGCTCGGGCATTCCGCGGCCGCGCGCCGTATGTCTTATATTTTACTATAATTTTGAAGTAATGTAAATAGGCTTTAAAAAATTTGTTGGAAAAATTTTATTTTTTTTTGCCTTATGCCTGCGTTTGCCCTAATTTTATCTTATGGTTTTTTTAAAAAAGCCATTGACAAGGTCTCTTATGGGGTGTATAATGATAGCGATAAAGGTTTGACGAGACGGCTTATATTTCGTTCACTCATTTTATGGCGGGTTTTAAAATGGGATATACTAATCGTTTTTTTAGCGGAGATTTTAATAAAAAACACCGCTATATTTCTAAAAAAATGATGGAGCGGTACGGAATTGCCGCTCTGTTTAAGAGCGAGCTATTGCTCCGCGCAGAGGAGGATATTTTTAGCGTTATCGGCAAAAAAAGAGTCTATAGCGCAACGGACGCCGCGCTCTTTTTTCAAAAAAAATACAACGCATACCGCATTCCGTGGGAGTATGTTATGCAGTATTACGATTCTTCAATTATTAGAATTGAATACTACGTGCCGGCTACTCTCGGCGACGACGAGATTAGGCCGTTTAATTACAATACCTCGGGCGAAAAAGCGATAGTTCTTGTCTTTGACACTACCTTAAATCCTCAATTAAAAACCCGTTTTCCGAGAATCAAAGAGTATGAGGACGAGCTATATAACCGCTCGTTGAATCTTAGAAAAAACGAAATTATTTTTTTGCATCCCAATCCCATACTTATTATCGGAACCTTTGACTGCAAAAAAGTCAATTCAATGTTTATTACTAACAATATGACGATTGAGGATATCGAGTACGAAGCGGAGTTTTTCCGCACACACACTTAGAGCGGTTTGACTAAATGACGATAGAGGTTGGATATGACAAAAAAATGTTCTTTGCTTTTTAGAATAACGACCTTAGAGGCGATAAGCGCGCTTATCGCCTCTTTTTCGTTGCTTTACGTATTTGTCTTGCGCGCGCCGTCGGCGGCGGAAATATTTGACGATGCCTCGCAAGCCGTCGTTGAGTTAAGGGCGCAAACGGACGAGGGGGCGGTCTCATACGGTTCGGCCGTTCTCATCGACGACAAGGGCTATCTTGCGTCAAACGCCCATGTGGTCACATATACGCGGCTCGCCGCCCGACACGAATTTGAAACATATGATATACGGTTTGCCTTTGAAACCGATTATCGCCGCGCCGAGTTAATCTCCTATGACGCGGAAAAGGATATCGCGTTGTTAAAGCTGACCGAGTTGCCAGAATTTAAACTCAAGCCGGTTAAATTCGGCTCGACCGCCGAATTAAAAGCCGGCGATAGAGTATACGCCGTCGGAAACGCGATGAATCACGGCGTTTCTATAAGTCAAGGAATCGTAAGCCTGCCCAAAATCAACATTGAGTACGACGGCAAAATGCGGACGACAATTCAATGCGACCTGACAATCAACGAGGGCAACAGCGGCGGCGCGTTGCTGAACGAACGCGGAAAGCTAATCGGCATGACGACCTTCAGAATCAAAGACAGCTCGGGCAATCCGGTTTACGGCGTCGCTTTTTGTATTCCGGCGGAGAATATAAAGGATTTTTGTAAGCTTTAAAAAAAAATTGTTGAAAAAATTTTATTTTTTTGCCTTATTTTAGTTGACAAAGAGCTTGGAATAGAATATAATATATAAAATCGTAAACATATATGTTTTGTATGCAATTTATGACCGCATTAAAAAGCGGTTTTTAAAATACCAAATAACATACTAAACAGATATGTTTAATATAATAAATATACGTGCGCGTAACTTAAAATACGCGCAACGCAAGTTGAGGAGCGTCATATGAACGTACTGTTTACAATTTTGGGATTATTAATATTTGCCGCCGCCGTCGTATTTTTGGCGTTTTTGCAAAGGGTAAGACTCGGCAAAAAGAAAATCGAGCTTAGCTTTACGGTTCGCGTCCTTGCCGCCCTTGTTTTGGGTCTGGCGATAGGCATAACAATTCAAGCTGTTTTCGGAGAAAACGTCAAGACGGTGACCATATTGCCCGACGGGGGGGAGCTTGTCGAGTGGGAGGTCGTGCTAAAGGGCGCGGGCGCGGATATTTATGCGTGGATAAACGTCGTCGGCTCCGCCTTTGTCAAGCTTTTGCAATTTGTCGTCGTGCCGCTCGTCGCTGTGTCGATAACCGCCGCGATTTCAAAAACCGGAGGGTCTAAGGACGGCGCGAAAAAATCTCTAAAAATTATCGCCTTTTTGCTTGTAACGACGGCAATCTCGGCGGTTATCGCTATCGGCGTGACAAAGCTTTTTAATTTAAGCGCGAGTCATTTGATAAGGGCAAAGGAGTCGTCGAGACAGCCGACGGACATTCCGACGACCATTTTAAACCTCATACCGTCAAATCTCGTCGGGGCGTTTACGGCAAATTCGGTTTTGCCGGTGGTTTTGATTTCCGCGCTTTTTGGCGGAGTCTATCTCGCGGTAAACAAGTCAAATCCGTCGGTCGGCTCGCGCTTTAAGTCGTTCATAGAGACGGCTCACGAGTTTGTCACAAAAATCGTCGAATTCGTCATTGACCTGACGCCTTACGGAGTCGTCGCCATAGTCGCGACCGCGGCCGCCGTCGGCAGTACTAAGTCGATAGAACAGCTCGGCTTTATCATCTTGGCCTCGTTTGCCGCTATGGCCGTCGTATTTGTCTTGCATCTTGTCCTGCTGTTTTTCTTGGGCGCGAAGCCGATAAATTATCTCAAAAAAGCCGGGCCGGCTCTGCTCTTTGCCTTTTCGTCGCGCAGCAGCGCGGCGACGCTCCCTCTGACCGTCACCGCTCAAAGACGGCTCGGAGTAGACCAAACCAACGCTAACCTTGCCGCGACCTTCGGAACGTGCATAGGCCAAAACGGCTGCGCGGGAGTTTTTCCCACAATGCTCGCTATTCTCGTCGGGCTTGCCGAGGGCTGGAACGTGTGGTCGGTATATTTTATCGTTCCGCTCGTCATATATGTCGTCATAGCGTCGATAGGCACGGCCGGCGTGGGAGGGGGAGCGACGCAGGTCTCTCTCGTCGTGCTTTCGCTTTTGGGTTTGCCCGTCAACCTTGTTGCGGTCTTGCTGTCGGTCGACTTTATAATCGACATGGGCAGAACCCTCTTAAACGTCAACGACAGCATACTCGCGGGCTTTTTTGCCGGCAACCTGGAAAAAAATATAAACCGTGACGTTCTCAACGACAAAATAGATTTTGAGGAAATTATAAAGCAAGAAAAATTAGAGCAATCGGCGGGAGGAAATATTTGATGAAAGCAAAAATTTATGAGGTCAAGCTCTATCGTGCTAAGGAGCATTACACCTGCGCGAAGGGACGCTGTCGATAACGGCAAAAATCAAAACGCGGTTGCAAAAACAAAAAAAGGTTAAATTAAAGACAAAAAATGAAAAATATAAAATAAAAAATAATGAGAAATTCGGAGGAACATATAATGAATAAAAAATTTAAAGCAATAATCTTGGCGGTTTTTACGCTCATATTTACTTTCGTTCTGGCGGCTTGCAATTTTGACAAGGTAAAGCCCGATGAGCCGGAGGATCCGGAAGAGCCGACGGCGGAGGAACCCGTCGTAAGCAAGGCCTACAAAACCGAGGCCTACGACTACTATGACGATACGTTCGGGGTGGGGCGCGATCACGTCTTTCAAACGCTGGTCTATAACGACCTTATCAACTTGATATCCGACAATGCGACCGACGCGAGCAGACCGGCCTCAAGCGTCAACAAGCCCGACGGAGACTACGCGGTATTATTCGGCGGAGCATGGGACGACGGCACAAAGGCCGTAATAAAGACAATCAACGCCGAGGCCAAGGCAAAAAACATAACCGTTTACTTCTTTGACCCTTATCTCGACGGAAAGCTGTCGCAGGACGTAATAAAGGACGTAGCGGGCGGCGACGGTCTGATAGCCGAGGGTGAAAACTCCGGCAGAGTAGGGTATAACTACGGCGGTACGGATTTTGTCTATGACGACTTTAACATAAAGGATTATATATATCAAAGCGTGTCTCTGCTTGCGCGTATAAACAGGTCGTTTACCGAGGGCGCGGCTCTGACCGCCGACAACGATACGACGGTAATCACTCCGCTTCTCGTCACGGTTCACCGCGAGCAGGCCAATGAGAGCAACGGAAACACAACGGTTTCCAAAATCAGCGGCAGAGTCGAATCGCCGTTTATCGGCAAGGCCGGCGGATATACGCTTTCGACGGGCGAAAGCAACGCCTATGCGAACGCGGTCAATAGCTTGCTGACAAACGGCATAATCAAAAACGTTCGGTACGACCCGTTTTTGACGATAAGCAGCCCGACGGTTCATAGCGGAGGAAATAATACTCATCTTACGACTAATTCTTATTTTAAGACGGTTAGCTACGCCGAGCTTATAGCCCTGCTCGAGGCTCCCGGCGAACGCTTTATATTCTTCGGAGGAACGTGGTGTCCTAACACGGCGGCGATATACAACGCCATACAAACCGCGGCGACAAACGCGGGGTATGACGCGCCGATATATCTGTACGACCCTATCATAACCGCCGTGAGCGGCAGACCCAATACAAGAAACAACGAGACCGCGGCGAACGCGTCAAACAGCGGAACTCACTCCGTCCTATACGCAAACCTCTTAGAAAACTATTTTGACAACTTTGTCAGTAGGTGGAACAACGCCGACAGCGCGTCGCAAAAGGCCTTCGGAGCGACCGGCGCGGCGACGTGGTTTAGCATAAACGGCAAGCAGTATACAAAAATATGCGTTCCGAACCTCATATTATACAATAAGGCCGTCGGCATAATCGATTCGTTCGAATCGGAGCTGACATGGAATACCGGCAGTCAAAAGGGAGGAACGGGCAACGTAAGCAACGAGGGCGTCGCTCCCGCGGAATTGCCGTTCGCTTATACCTACGCCGCGAATGTGTTTGCCGATTTGTTTGCAAAGGCCGGCTTGTCGGAGGCTTTCCTTCAGCTGGGCGGAACCTTTGTCTCCGACGTAAAGTCCGACGTCCGCAGAACGGTGATAACGGCGACGGCGCAGGGCTCGACGATAAGGATATCCACATATTATAATTCGGCAGACTACAATCAGGCGGTGAGCGTGCTCGAGAGCAGCGGCGTCACCGTCGTCAAGCTCAATACCTTTTCGTTTTATGTCGCGGTCGGCGGCAACGCAAAAAAGATTTTTGACGGCGTCAAAAGCGGCGCGATATATACGGCCGGCGTAATCTTAGACGCGGCCGCGGAGCAAGCCTCCGACGGCGGCGGCAATAACGCCGCCGGCAATAACGGCGGCGGCAATAACGGCGCGGGCGCGGGCGGCAACGGCGGCAACGGCGCGGGAACGTCCGAGGGCGGCGGCGACGACGAGCTTTGCTGACCCTTCGCCGGATATTAAACAAGCCTAATCCATTTTTTCCTCTTTTAATAAACGGAACGATTTTCGCCGAAAGGCGGAAGGAGTTCCGTTTTTTTTTAAGTTACGCTAAGCTCTAACGGCAAAAAGCAAGCAAAAAAGCCAAACCGTGAGAAAATCGCCGTATAAACGGGAATTATTCTTGACATTTGCCGGCGCATAATGTAAAATTACATTCTGCGGTAATTTGTGTTTATCTAAGCCGCTAAAAAAACAGAGGGAAAACGCCGGCGGCCGGCGGCAAAAGACGGGTAACGGGATATGGAAAATAAGATGAAGCTTTACGGGTTTAACAATCTGACAAAGTCCTTGAGCTTTAATATATACGACGTATGCTTCGCAAAGACAAAGCGCGAGCAAAAGGACTATATCTGCTATATTGACGAGCAGTATAATTCGGAGCGTTTGACGAACATTCTAAAAGAAGTGACAAAGATGATAGGTGCGACGGTTTTGAGCGTGTCAAAGCAGGACTACGACCCTCAGGGCGCGAGCGTCACCTTTTTGATATCGGAGGACGGCGGCGATCAGCGCGTCGGCTCTAAGCCCGCGGGCGTTATGGGGGATACGATTGTCGGACACCTCGACAAGAGCCACGTCACGGTGCACACCTATCCCGAATTTCACCCCGACACCTCTATAGCCACCTTTAGAGTCGATATCGACGTCGCGACCTGCGGCGAAATTACGCCGCTAAAAACTCTTGATTTTTTGATCGGCAGCTTTGATTCCGATATAATCACCATGGACTACAAGGTCAGAGGCTTTACGCGCGACATAGAGGGCAAAAAGCTCTTTTTAGACCATCAGATTACGTCCATTCAGGACTATATCGACAAGACCACCTTAGAGAGATACGACGCTATAGACATCAACGTATATCAGAGCAATATTTTTCATACAAAAATGCTTATAAAGGACGTGTTACTGCAAAATTATCTCTTCAATTCGGACGAATACGAGCTTTCGCCCAAAATGAGGCTGACTATAACAAACAGTCTGAGACAGGAAATGATAGAAATCTTCAGCGGAAAAAATATATATTGATAAGGTGAGACTGACAAATGGACAAAAAGCTGCAGGCGCGCGCGCCGATATATGAGGCGTTGCTCGAAATGCGCGAAAAGCGGATAGTGCCCTTTGACGTGCCCGGTCACAAGCGCGGCAAGGGCAACAAGCCGCTCACCGAATTTCTCGGCGAGAAATGTATGTCTACCGACGTAAATTCGATGAAGCCGCTCGACAATCTCTGTCAGCCAAAAAGCGTCATAAAGGAGGCCGAGGACGTCGCAGCCGACGCGTTCGGTTGCAAAAAGGCCTTTTTTATGGTGGGGGGAACTACCTCCTGCGTGCAGGCGATGATTTTGTTTTATTGCAAAAAGGGCGACAAGATAATCATGCCGCGCAACGTCCACAGAAGCTCGATAAACGCGCTCGTGCTCTGCGGAGCTAAGCCCGTCTATGTCAATCCGCAGACGCATACGGGGCTTGGCATATCGCTCGGCATGTCCGTCGCGGACGTTGAACGCGCGATTTTGCAAAACCCCGACGCTAAGGCCGTGCTTGTCAACAACCCGACCTATTACGGCGTATGCTCGGACATAAAAAAAATAACCGAGACGGCGCACGCTCACGGCATGGCGGTTTTGGCAGACGAGGCGCACGGAGCGCATTTTTATTTCGGCGAAAATCTGCCTCTGCCGGCTATGGCGGCGGGGGCCGACATGGCGGCGGTGAGTATGCACAAGTCGGGCGGGTCGCTGACTCAAAGCTCGTTTTTGCTTGTAGGCGACGGCGTCAACCAAAACTACATGCGGCAGATAATCAACCTGACGCAGACGACGAGCGCGTCGTATCTTTTGCTGTCGAGTCTTGACATTTCGAGGCGCAATCTCGCGTTAAACGGCGGCGAAATATTCCGCTCGGTGTGCCGCCTTTCCGAATACGCGCGCGACGAGATAAACAAGATAGGCGATTATTACGCCTTTTCAAAGGAAATAACCGACGGCGACAGCATATACGACTTTGACGTTACCAAGCTGTCGATAAACGTAGACGGACTCGGGCTTGCGGGAATCGAGGTTTGCGACATATTGCGCGACGATTATGAGATACAAGTCGAATTCGGCGACCTCTCCAACGTTTTGGCATATATATCCGTCGGCGACAGAGAGCGCGACATAGAGCGGCTGGTTTCGGCGTTTTTGGACATAAGGCGCAGATACAAAAGGCCGCGCTCCGACTGCAAAAAATACGAATATATACCCCCCGACGTAGTTTGCTCGCCGCAAGAGGCTTTTTACGGCAAAAAAAGACGGGTGGCCTTAGCGGAAGGCATAGGCGGGATTTGCGGCGAATTTGTCATGTGCTATCCTCCCGGCATTCCCGTAATCGCCCCGGGAGAAAGACTTACCGGCGATATAATAGAATATATAAGCCTTGCAAAGAGCAAGGGCTGTCTTTTGACGGGGCCTGAAGACGCGGACGTGGAAAAAATAAATATTCTGGAGGAGTAAAACGCATATGTCGAATATCGAGCTTTGGTTTTCCGAAAAGCATACCGAAAACGTCAAGCTGTCCATAAAAATCGACAAACAGCTATACAGCGAAAACAGCGGTTTTCAGCGTATAGACGTCTTTGACACGGTAGACTTCGGGCGTTGTCTGACGCTTGACGGCTTTATGATGTTGACCGAAAAGGACGAGTTTGTCTATCACGAAATGATAACCCACGTGCCTATGGCGGTTCACCCGCGCCCCGAAAACATTCTCGTCGTCGGCGGCGGCGACGGCGGCGCGGTCAGAGAATTGGTCAAATACCGCGGCGTAAAGCGCGTGGATTTGGTCGAAATCGACAAGGCGGTCGTCGACGCGGCAAAAAAATATCTGCCCTTTACCGCCTCGGGGCTAAAGGACAAAAGAGTAAGCGTCTATTATGAGGACGGGCTAAAATTTATGAGAAAATGCGACGGCGAATACGACCTGATAATAGTCGATTCGACCGACCCCTTCGGCAACGGCGAGGTGCTTTTTACAAAGGAATTTTATAGTAACTGCAACAGAGCCTTAAAGGACGACGGCATAATGGTCAATCAGCATGAGAGCGCGTTTTATCAAAACGACGCGGCCGCCATGCAAAAGGCGCATAAGCTCATTACTCAATGCTTCGGAATCAGCCGCCTTTATCAGGCGCACATTCCGACCTATCCGTCGGGAAATTGGCTGTTTGGCTTTTCGTCAAAAAAATATCACCCCGTCAAGGATTTACGCTCGAAGGATTGGAATTCTCTCAAAATCAAGACGAAATATTACAATACCAACCTGCACAGGGGAGCCTTTTATCTCCCGAACTACGTCGAGGAGCTGCTAAAAAATGTTGAAAAATCATGACGGCTTTATAGGCTGCGAAAGCGGCTACGGCGAGGCGGAGGTCGCGCTTTTCGGCGCGCCGTTCGATTCGACGACCTCATACAGACCGGGCGCGAGGTTTGCCATGAAGGCCATGCGCGCGGAGTCCTTCGGGATAGAAACCTACAGCCCCTATCAGGACGCCGATCTGTCGGAGAGAAGGATTTTTGATGGCGGCAATCTCGAGCTGCCTATGGGCGACGCGGCGGCAAGCCTAGACATGATAGAGCAAGCCTGCGCCGGCATAATAGCCGACGGCAAAATTCCCGTCATGGTCGGCGGCGAGCATTTGGTGACGCTCGGCGCGCTCCGCGCCCTCAAAAAAAAGTACGGCGAATTGTATATAATCCAATTTGACGCTCACGCCGACCTTAGGGACGACTATTTGAAGGTCAAGCTGTCTCACGCCTGCGTCATGAGACGCGCGCATGAGCTTGTCGGAGACGGAGCGATATATCAATTCGGAATCCGCTCGGGGGAGAGGGCTGAGTTTGAGTTCGGCAAGGCGCACACCCGTCTGACGAGGTACGGCTTTGACGGGCTTAGGGAGGCGGTAGACGGGCTTGTCGGCAAAAACGTCTATTTTACCCTCGATTTGGACGTCTTAGACCCGTCGGTTTTTCCGGGAACGGGTACGCCCGAGGCAGGAGGCGTCGGCTTTAACGAGCTTTTGAAGGCCGTCGTCGAGGTGGGAAGGCTAAATTTAGTCGGCGCGGACATAACCGAGCTTGCGCCGGCCTTGGACGCGTCGGGGTGTTCCACCGCCGCGGCCTGCAAGATATTGCGCGAATTATTATTAGCGTTGTAGTACGGCGAAATTTTAAGGGTTTATAGGTATAAAAAAAAATTAAAAAAACGGAGATAAACGACATGGGAAAGGCTTTGATAATAGGTTGCGGCGGCGTGGCGAGCGTCACCATCGAGAAATGCTGTCAAAACAGCGAGGTTTTTGACGAGCTAATGATTGCCAGCAGAACAAAGTCAAAATGCGACGCGCTCAAACAAAAGCTTGACGGCGGCAAGACAAAAATATCAACCGCAAGGGTAGACGCGGACAACACCGACGAGGTTGTCGCGCTGATAGAGGCCTTTAAGCCGGACATAGTAATCAATCTGGCCTTGCCCTATCAAGACCTGACGATAATGGATGCCTGCTTAAAGACCAAGACAAGCTACCTCGACACGGCCAATTATGAGCCTATAGACGCCGCCAAATTTGAATATAAATGGCAGTGGGCCTATCGCAAAAAATTTGAGGAGGCCGGCATAACGGCGATTTTGGGCTGCGGCTTTGACCCGGGGGTGACGGGCGTTTTTTCGGCATACGCGCAAAAGCATTATTTTGACGAGATAGAATACCTCGACATTTTGGACGCCAACGCGGGCGACCACGGCTATCCGTTCGCGACGAATTTTAACCCCGAAATCAACATAAGAGAGGTGTCGGCAAACGGCCGCTATTGGCAGGACGGCAAGATGATAGAGACTAAGCCGCTGGAAATTAAGAGGGTGTTCGACTTTCCTAAAATCGGCGAGAGGGAAATGTATCTGTTATATCACGAGGAGATAGAATCGCTCGCGCTCAACCTAAAGGGCATAAAGAGAATACGCTTTTTTATGACCTTCGGGCAAAGCTATATAACCCACCTTAAATGCCTCGAAAACGTCGGCATGACCTCGATAAAGCCCATAGAGTTCGAGGGCAGGCAAATAGTTCCGCTGCAGTTTTTGAAGGCCGTGCTGCCCGACCCCGCGTCGCTCGGCCCGCGCACCAAGGGCAAGACGAATATCGGCTGTATCTTTAGCGGCAAAAAGGACGGAAAACCAAAAAAATATTATATATACAACGTTTGCGACCACGAGGAATGTTATAAGGAGGTCGGCTCGCAGGCCATATCTTACACTACCGGCGTGCCGGCGATGATAGGGGCGGCGATGGTTCTGACGGGAGTATGGAACAAAAAGGGCGTTTATAACGTCGAGGAGTTAGACCCCGACATATTTATGGCGGAGCTTAACAAACGGGGGCTTCCGTGGGAAGAGGATTTTGACCCTAAGACTGTAGAATGACGGGCGCGGAGAATAACACATGAACACAGCTTGCAGCGGTATAGAAACGCCTTGTTTCATAGTTGACGCGGAATATCTGAGGCGCAATCTGGAGGTCTTGAGGCGCGTCTCCGACGAGTCGGGCGGACGCGTTCTTTTGGCGCAAAAGGCCTTTGCGCTCTATCGGCTCTATCCGCTTATCGCGGAATATTTAGACGGCGCGACGTCGAGCGGACTGTTTGAGGCGCGGCTTGCCTTTGACGAGATGAGGGCGGAGGGCGGAAGGAGGCTCTATCGGCATATATTCGCGCCCGCCTATCAGGAGGGTCAAATAGACGAAATATTGACTATTACAGATCACATAGTATTCAATTCGGCGGAGCAATTCAAGAAATATAAGGACAAAGCCGCGGCCGCCGGAGTAAGCCGCGGAATCCGCGTCAACCCCGAATTTTCGACTCAGGATAAGGCGCGCGCGATATACGACCCGTGCGCTCCCGGGTCGAGGCTGGGAGTCAAGGCGCGCGAGCTTGCCGATATGGATTTTGACGGCGTAGAGGGCTTGCATTTTCATACCATGTGCGAGCAGGGGTTCGACGACTTGGCGGCGACGTTCGACGCGGTTGAGCGGAAATTCGGAGGTTTTTTAAAAAAAATAAAATGGCTCAACATGGGCGGCGGTCAGCATATAACGGCGGACGGCTACGACGTTGACGGCCTGATAAGGCTGATAAAGCGGATAATTTCAAGCTACGGCGTAGAGGTGTATATCGAACCGGGCGAGGCCGTCGCGCTAAACGCCGGCTTTTTGGCCGCCTCGGTGCTTGATATCGTAGAGGGGAGCGGTTCGGCGTTGCCGTCGGCGATTATCGACGCGTCTGCGGCGTGTCACATGCCCGACGTCATAGAAGCCCCCTACAGACCGCATATAATATCCGGCGGAGCCGTCGGCCAAAAGAAATACGCCTACCGCATAGGCGGCAACACGTGCCTTGCGGGAGATATTGTCGGCGACTATTCCTTTGACGCGCCGTTAGAGGTCGGCTCAAAGCTGATTTTTACCGACATGGCGCACTACTCTATGGTAAAAACCAACATGTTTAACGGAATCAATCTGCCGTCGATTTACCTTCGCGGCTCCGACGGGCGGCTTGAACTCATAAAAAAATTCGGCTACGGCGACTATAAGTCGCGGCTTTGCTAATATAACGGCTTGCGCATTCGCGAAAGCCGTTGTTAGGGGCAACGCGCTCGTTTCGCATTCGCTCCACTCGCCGGGTTTCCCCTCTTGCGGCAACAAGATTGCCGCAATTCACCCCTTTACGCGGACTTTGTCCGTTAAGGGGGGCTGCCAAAAAGCGTGGTTTTTGGCAGCCCTAAGAAAAATTGTTGCGGCTTGCGCATTCGCGAAAGCCGTTGTTAGGGGCAACGCGCTCGTTCGGGGGGCTGCCAAAAAGCGTGGTTTTTGGCAGCCCTGAGAAAAATTGTTACGGCTTGCGCATTCGCGCAATCAGCCAAAAAAGAAACCGTCAAATCTCTCCTTGCGCCGCCGCCGCCGCTCTCTGCGGTCGGCGCGGCGCATTTGTTTTTGATAATATAATTCCTCGCGGCAGTATTCGCGCTCCTCGGCTTCGAGTATTCTTTTGAATTTTTTTTCGGCGTATTCCATATTTATTCGGCGGATTTTTCCAACGGTTTTTTTTATCGCCGCCGCCGTTCCGACGAGCGTCCAAAAGACTAATCCCGCGGTATAGAGCTGCGTTTTCATGTCCCAAAATATCGGCTCAAAGCCAAAAAAAAGCTTGAGAATTACTCCGAACAAAAGATAAAAAAACGGATAAAAAAAGCCCGCCGATAAAAGTATCAAAAGCAGGCGGAAAGCCGCCTTTAAGACGGTAAAAAGCAGCTTGAACGTCGCCGTATATAAAATCGCGCGCCCTATGTCGCGGAATCTGTCGATGAGCCTCATACCTATAAGTATATCGGCGATAAATGCCGCTTAAATGCCGTTTGTGACAAATTTTAACAGCTTTTTATTTTTATAGGAAATCGCGGTTTTCGGCGGCTATAATTAAAGCGGCGGCAAAAAACCTTCGCGCCAAAGCCTGCCGCCGGGAAAATTGCCGCGGCGGTCGGCCGCTTTGCAATATTTCGTTAAAAAGACGTATAAAAAAAATTATTGCGGCGATAATCAACCTATTAAAATTTGCGAACGGAGGTAAGCGTGTTTATGGAAAGGAAAAATTACATAGGCGTAATAGCCGCCGCCGCCGCGGTAATAATCGCGGTAATCGGCTTTAACGCCTTATTCGGAACAGTCAAGGGCGGCGGCGCGGACGAGAGGGAATATCTAAGAATACACATAAGAGCCAACGGAAATTCGGCGGCGGATCAGAGCGTGAAATATCTGGTCAGAGACAAAATCGTCGAATATCTGACGCCCGTGCTGTCCGAGACAAAAAACGCCGACGACGCGGCGAAAAAAATCAAGGAGCGACTGCCCGAAATCGAAAGCCTGACAAACGGCGTTTTGTCGGCGAACGGCTACGCCTACGGCGCGAAGGCCGACGTCAGAGAGGAGGCTTTTCCGACGCGAATCTATGACGGCGTTACCCTCGAGAGCGGAGTATACAACGCTCTGATCGTCGAGCTGGGGAGGGCCGAGGGCGACAATTGGTGGTGCATAGCCTTTCCTCCGCTGTGCTTTATTCCGTCGGAGGACGACGGGAGCGGCGTAGTAAAATACCGGTCAAAAATATTGGAAATCATAGAAAAGTTTTACAAATAAGACGAGAGGGGTTTTGATATGGGCAGAGGTGTAAAAATATTTGCCGCGGCGTGTATAATAGTCGCTGTGTGCGCCTGCGGAGCGGCGTTTTTTGATGAAATTTTTTTGACGGACGGCGGTCTTTCTGACGCGGGATATTTTTTGACGGAGTCGGACGACGCCGTCGCCGCCGCGTCGCTAAAACAGGGAAGCCGCGGCGACGACGTAAAAAATGTTCAAAAAAAGCTAAAAAATTGGGGCTACTATTCGGGAGCGGTCGACGGAATCTACGGCGCGCAAACCGTCGCCGCCGTCAAGCTTTTTCAAAAAAAGAACAAGCTTACCGCCGACGGAATAGTCGGGCCGGCGACGGCAAAGGCCATGGGGCTTACGCTCTCGGGCGCGTCGTCGTCGACGTATAAGTCGTCCGACGTAGACCTGCTGGCAAAATGCGTATACGCCGAGGCGCGCGGCGAGCCGTA
>JAISRB010000117.1 GCA_031273825.1 Clostridiales bacterium | reverse complement strand
GACCGCCGAAGTATAGGCAGTGTTCGGATAAACGTCCGTCGCGCCCAAAAACCACCGCGTCAAATATACGTCAAAGCTGCCTTCCGCCGCATATGCGAGCTTATAATAGTCGTCGCCTGCAATCGTAGCTCCCGCTCCGCCGGCCTCTACAAAGCTCAAAGCAAAATTGTATGCCTTGCCGGCTTCGTTGTATATTATTCCGTCGGAACCGTATGCGCCCGTCTCGCTAATCGAGACGTAATATTTTTTCATGACGTAGCCCTTTGCAAGGCTAAGCTTATAAACGCTTGTGTCGACGCCAAAGGTATACTCTTGTTTTTTGGTCGTAAGCGCCAAGGCTATGCCGCCACCCTGCGGAACCGCTCCCTCGGCGTAAGCCGCGTGCGCAACCGTGGCGCTGCCGGGATATTCTATCAACGAGTTATAATAAGCTTCTCCGCCCGCGGCAACCGCAAAGGCCTTGACGGCCGAGCCGTTCGCGGCATATGTCGGCCAAAGCTCAAACGAACCGTTCACGCCGTCGGCCGTGCTGCCGGCAACGAGTCTGTCCTCGATGAGCCACTGCGTTTGACTGGATCTGCTCGAATATCCGCCATTATCGCCGGATACCATTCCGTTGACGGTGTTGTTGTGATGTCCCGCGGCTAATACGTAATCTGAGTCGGTAAAGAATTGTCCCGCGTCTCCCGCGCTTGTTATTCCCACTATATCGCTGTTTAATCTGTTAGGAAAGAAAGCCTCCGGCAAGCGGTGCTGTTGAGCGTCGTGCCCGTCCCATGTGTTGTTTATGTAATTTTTAAAAAGCCAGCTGTCGTTATCAAGCTTACCCGTCTTAGGAGTACTCGAATAGGTCTTATAAGTGTTGCTAAAGACTATCTGATCGTTATCGCCGCTGTTTGTGCGTCCGACAAGCAGACCTCTGCCGTATCCGCCGCTGGTGCTTTCAGGCGTGGTGACTATTCCGCTGAAATCAGAGATAAACCCGGTCGCGGTTATGCCGTGATAGGCCGACCCGATGACTCCGCCGGCATACATCGCCCCGCGTCTCGCCTGAGCCCACGCGGCTATCTTGCCGCTGCCGGCGAGCTTGCAGTTGACTAAATTTAGTCTGCCCGAGCCGGAGTCTGACATTTCGCCGAAAAAGCCTCCGACGTGCGTGCGGTAAGTACCTATTATGTCGTTGCCTACGCTGCTGCCGTTGCTTGCGCCTCCCACAATCGAGCCGTTCTCGCCGATCGTCACCGAGGAGTTTCTGGCAAACGCGCCGTCTATTCCCGCGCCGCCGCCGTTGCGTATGCTGCCTATCATGCCGCCGGCTATAATGCCGCTGGCTGTATAGCCGGTGCCGTCCCAGCCCAAAACCGCTCCGAACATCTCGTTTATCGTCACGTGCACGTTGTCGAGATAAGCTCCCGGCCCCGCCGTTCCCGAAATTACCCCAAAGGTATCCGAATGAGTGGGGTTGCTGATATAGTCGTCGTGATAAGCCAAGATCTGAACGTCGACGACGATATTCAGATCATAAACCCCGCCCTTTAATATGTCAAAGAGCAAGCCGGCGGATTGATTCCATTTTGAAGGATAGCCGGTAGGTTCCATATTGGGAGTCAACGGATCGTCATAGTTCGAAGTTCCTCCCGGAATCGCGCCGGTCGACGAATAGAAGTATATTGTGTAGCCTTGACCGTATAGATTGCCCCTAAAGCCCATGCCGGTCGCTCCCTCAGCCGCTCCGTCGTTGCCGTTTCCGACTTCGGTTTTGTCAAAAAGATCTTTTATAGTTATAGCTCCGCCGCCGAGCAAGGCCACGTCTATGTATACGTTGCTGTTCAAAACAAAGTTTGACGCCGTGCCGTCCGTCCGTATTGCGGAAAGCGCGCCGACGCCGTTTGTCGAAACAACCGCGGTGCTGTCTTCGGGCGCGGCTCTATAATAGCCCGCCTCGTGCTTGGCAATGCCGCCGTTGGTCGCGTCAAAGCTCGCGGGAGCGTTTGCCGCGGAGCTAAGCTCTCCTCCGACCTCTCCGGCAACCTCGACCGCCGCTGTCTGCTTATAGAGACCGACAAGCGACGACGACGCCGAGAATATCATTCCGGCGGCGCACAAAAAGCATACCGTGAGGTACATAACCGAGGTTAAAACTTTATTTGTGACTTTTTTCATAAAACACAACTCCCAAACATTAAACTTGATATTTATTGTGACTATTTTTAACATTTGTTACGCGACTTATTATCCTTATGAGTTTCGTCGTTTTGGCGCGTTTTTTGCGTCAAAGCGCATAAAAACCCCTACCGATAATATGAGACAGTTAAATTATAATACAGAGTTGAGCTTTTGTCAATACACTTTTTAAAAAAAGTTTTAATTTAATGAATATTTTTTTGTTTTTTTTGCGAATTTGCCCCCGCGGAGGGGTATAACGGGGCGTCGGAGGGGTTTTGGGGAGTTGTCCGGCCGCCGGCCGCTATATTAATACCGGCTGTATCTGCCTCCCCTCAAGCGCGGCCTCCACCGTGTCCTTTATTTTGCCGAAGTCGGCGACGAGCGAATTTATTTTGTCGGCGTGGTCGTCCTGCCCGAAGGGTACAAAATAGACGTTTTTTGCGTTGAGAAGCGCGCCGATATTTTTTGCGTTGCAGCCGAGTCCGTCGTTTGTCGACACGGCGATAATCAGCGGCCGGCCGTTTCTCAAATGCGCCTTTGCGGCGAGGGTGACGGGGGTGTCGGCTATTCCGCCTGCAAGCTTTGCGAGGGTATTGCCCGTGCAAGGAGCGACGACGAGCGCGTCGAGAAGCTTTTTTGGCCCGATCGGCTCGGCCTGCCCAAGGCTGTCTATGACGCGGCGGCCCGTCAGCTCCTCGACCGCGCGCTTAAACTTTTTTGCCTCAAAAAATCTCGTGTCGGTATTAGCCGCGTTGTACGACAAAATAGGCGTTATATCATAATCCTTACTCATCTGCCCGAGACGGGTCAAAACGCTCCCGAACGTGCAAAACGAGCCTGTTATCGCGAATCCTATTTTCTTTTTCATTTTGTATGCGTCCTTTTTTATGCGGGTAGCGGCAGGGGCGGCGATCAGTATGATATCCCCAATCTCGCGGTTATCTCCTCGGCGAGGATTTTTGCGGCGGTGACGGGCGCGACCTTGGCGGGAAGCCCCGGCGCGCGCAAAAAGCTCATCGAACGCGCCTTGACCGCGTCGCGGTCAAAGCCGCCCGGCTCGGAGGCAAGCTCGAGCAAAAACGCGTCTCCGCGAAAGCCCGCGACAACGTGTCTGTTGACGAGACGGGCGGGCACGGTGTTTATGACGGCGGCGTAGCCGCCGAATTCCACGCCCTCAAAAGAGCCGTATTGTCTGTCTGACAACAGCGCGGCGGCGGCGCATTCCTTTCTGTCAAAGGTCAAAACGTCGGTTTGGCAGGCCGCCGCCTTAAACAGCTTGGCGAGAGCCTTGCCTACTCGTCCAAAGCCTATGATGAGGACTCTCATGTCAAAAAACGCCCTCTCGGTGTTTTCCGCAACGAGCATAAGCGCGCCCTCGGCGGTTATCATCGCGTTTTTGCAGGCAAACTTTTCCTCTGCAAAGACGTTGATTAGCTCTATGCCCTTTCTTTGCAAAACCGCCTCGGTCTCCGCGCTCTGCCCGAATGCAAAAAGCTTAGCCCCGTCGGCAAGCTCCGCGGCCGCGTCGGGCGAAAGGCCGACGGACGGCGGCAAAACGTAGACCGCGCCGCCGCCCGCTCCCTTAAACGTTCCGTATTCAAAAACGTCGTAGCCCAGCTCTCTCAGGCTCTCCGCGACGTATCGATAACGCTTGTCGTTTTTTGTGTCTATTATAAAGTCATATTCCATTAACGCCGCTCCCGCGTTTTTGATATTATCAGTATATGAAAAACCGCCGCGGAGGTGAACGGAAAAAAATCGGCCGGGCAAACGAATGAAAATACGTTTGATAAAAAAAAATCGGGATAAAATATATATAAGGGCTTGACAACCGCCGAATATCGTGTTAAAATAAAGCTAATGCAAAAGAAAAGCGTAGCGTATAAAGAGCGGTTAGCGTCTTTTAAGGATAAGCCCGACGGAACGTATGACGTTGACACAAAAAAAGTCATATCATATAACGAGGGCTTTCAGGTGTCCTTTGAGCAGACCGACGACGATTATACCGACGGCGAATATAACGCAAAGGTAGAGGAAATCAAAAGGCTTACGGGCTCGATAGCCCACGCCGGAGTTTTTGGCGGCAAGCCCGAGACGTCCTTTCATGTGAAGACAAAAAAGCAAGCTATGGCAATCGCAAGGCAATACAATCAATATTCGATTTGGGATTGGGCTGACGGAAACGAGGTCGTCAACAGAGATTACGACCCGACCAAAGGCAACAAAATAGACTAAAGGAGGCAAACCGAATGGCAGGCAGTAGCTTTAGATATGATTTAACCGGAATGAGTCCGCTGTTACGGGCGTTTTTCTCGTGTTATAACGATTGGAAGGACGCGTTAGCTCCTCTCACCGAGGACGAAGCAGACGAATGGGATATAATATTGCAAAACGCAATGAGAAGCAAACAAGAGATCCTATTAAAACAAATGTCCGACGTTGAAATACAATATATCATCGACAACTATGCCGGAATAGCGCAGGCAAAGATA
>JAISRB010000056.1 GCA_031273825.1 Clostridiales bacterium | reverse complement strand
AGCCCGAAATGCCCCTTGTTTATGACGTCGTAGCGCGCTTTTTGCATGGAGCGCAGCAAGATTTTGTTGACCAGATGCTTATATTCGGTGTTTTCGGCCGCGTCCATATATTTTTGAATTTCCTGCGGCGCGACGTCCTCTTTGACCTTTATTTTTATGCCTATTCCGCTCATAAATCTTCCGAATTCACGCATTTTTTCGACGGACGGCGTTTCGTGAACGCGATAAATAAACGGATATTCCATATGCCCGACAAACTCGGCCACCGTCTCGTTGGCGGCAAGCATAAATTCCTCTATAATCGAATTTGCAACGCCGTAATCATACGGCCTGATATCCAAGACGCGCCCGTCGCCGTCGACGTCTATGACGCTTTCCTTTGCCTCAAAAAACACGGAGCCGCGCCTGACGCGCTTTTTGTTGAGTATACCGGCAAGCTCGCGCATGAGCCTTATCATCGGCGCGACGGCCTTATATCTCTCGGTAAGCGACCCGTCGCCGTCCAAAATTTTGCCGGCGTTTTTGTAGGTCATTCTCTCGTCGGAATTTATTACGCTCTCATAAATTTTGTGACCCTTGACGTTTCCGTCCGCGTCTATGAGCATTTCGACCGTCAAAGCCGGCCTGTCGACGCGCGGATTGAGCGAGCATGCCCCGTTTGAAAGCTCCTCGGGCAGCATAGGCAGCACGTTGCCGGGAAAATAGACGCTCGTTCCCCTCTCAAACGCCTCATTGTCAAGAATAGATTTGTGTCTGACATAGTTAGACACGTCGGCGATATGCACATAGAGCTTATAGCCGTCGTCGGTCTTGACCAAAGACACCGCGTCGTCTAAGTCCTTTGCGTCGTCGCCGTCTATGGTCACGGTTAGCAGTCCGCGCATATCCTCTCTCGAGGCTGTGTCAAACGGCTCGGCTACGACGGCTTGGGCTTCTTTTTTTACCGATTTTTCAAACCCGTCGTCAAACCCGAAGGCGCGCGTAATCGCCAAAACCTCCACAAGCGGATTGCCGGACTTGCCTAAAATCTCGGTTATTTCGCCGAAAGGCTTTTTGCCGCCCTCAAAGCCGCCTATTTTGGCGACGACCTTTTGTCCGTCCTGCGCGCCCTTGGTCTTGTTTGACCTTATAAACACGTCGCGGAAGTAGTCCTTGTCGTCAGGCTCGACAAAGCCGCAGCCGTCGGCTCTCTTGCGGAATACGCCGATTATCCGGCCTACTCCGCGCTCCAATATCGAGACGACTCCGCCCTCAAACCTGCCCCTTGAATCGGCCGGCCCGACTTTGACAAAAACCTTGTCCTTGTGCATCGCGCCGTTCAAAGCGTTAGACGGTATAAACACGTCGTCGCCGCCGTCGTCCGCTATAAAAAAACAAAAGCCGCGGCGGTTGCCCTGAAGAACGCCTCTTTTTGCCCCGATAGTCTGCGGCGCGATATATTTGCCCTCGTCGCTAACGATAAAAACGCCGTCCGCGACAAGCTCGGTCAGAGCCGACTTTATCTCTCTTTTTTCGTCCTGCGAGCTTACGTTCAAACGCACAAAAAGCTGTCTTTCGGTAAAAAAGTTCAATTTTAACGCGGCTATCTTATCGTAAATTTTTTCTTTAAACGTCATATTTTTTCCTTATTTAAACGACCTTATTTAGGCCGCGCGCTAATTCCGCGGCGCGGCGTTCCGCCTAAAAAAAACGGAAGCGTATCAGACAAACGCCCCCGTTAAGTTTTTTCTTTACCGTAAACGCACAAAAACCGTCATTCCGACAAAGTCCAGAGGACAAAGAAAGCCACCGACGTTACAAGCAGAGCTATTCCGTTATAAATCGTCAGACGCTTAAACTTGCTCTCTCTCGTTTTGACCTTGTTTTTGCCCAAAAAGGTCTCGGTGTTTCCTGAAATCGCGCCTAAATCGGCCGTGTTTCCGTCCTGACTTAATACTAAAATAATCATGAATACCGACAACAACGTCATCAATATCATAAGCAGCGGATAAAGCACGCTCCACGTCTCATAGCCTAACACTGCGGAAACTATAGTCGCTCTCATATATCAAAAAGCCTCCCGATAATTATCAAACTTATTCAAATGCCTTAACATTTTAGCACAATCGCAAACTTTAATCAAGCGTTTTCGATTAGATTACAAAAATATTCATGCGTAAATAGAACTTATTTAGAGATTTTTTTTACGCACCCCCTTATTTTAGTTGACATACTTCGCGATTGATTATATAATTGCATTGTTTAATAATAAAAGCTTGCTAAAAACCGACAAAATCCGCTCTTAGATAAAGCGGTCTTTGCGGCCGATAAAAAGAAAACTATTGTTAAATCCTTAATTTTTATAGAAATTATATAACTTGATTCTATGCGGTTCCGTTATATAACTTCCCTAAAAAACTCCGTTATCTTCGGGTTTCGTTAAGGATTTTGCGGTGGTTTTTATTTTTTTGCGCGACCTACGCCGTCGCCGCCGCGGAAACGCGGCGCGAAAAACGGCTCAAATATAAAATAACGGAAACGGAGAAAAAAATGGACGAAAAAAGCACCAAAATCATCGAGTTAAAAAACGTCTCCAAGGCGTATGACGGAAAGCTCGCCGTCAAGGACATTACGCTGTCGATAAAGCGCGGCGAATTTGTCACGTTGCTCGGGCCGTCGGGCTGCGGAAAAACCACAACCCTCAGAATGATAGCCGGCTTTGAAATGCCGACAAGCGGCGAAATATTCTTTGACGGTCAAAACATAACCGGCGTTCCTCCGCATATGCGAAGGGTAAACACGGTCTTTCAGCGTTACGCGCTTTTTCCGCACCTGACGGTATTCGGCAATATCGCCTTCGGCCTCAAGCTAAAGAGCGTTCCCTCCGGCACAAGGGTAGACAAAAAAGGCAATCTTTTGCAGACCTTCAGAAAGTACACCAAGGACGAAATAAAAGCTAAGGTGGACGCCGCGCTAAAGATGGTAGACCTCGAGGATTACGGCTACCGCAACGTTTCGAGCCTGTCGGGCGGTCAGATGCAGAGAGTGGCGATCGCCCGCGCGCTCGTCAACGAGCCGGAGGTCTTGCTTCTCGACGAGCCGCTCGGCAGGGGCTCTCGGCTATTCTTCTTTCATCTACCGGCGGCTTTCATCGCTCGTACAGACTTTCGCCTGAAATCTTTAATTGCTCATTGCTAATTTCTAATTGCTCATTGGCGGCTTCGCCGCCCCA
>JAISRB010000034.1 GCA_031273825.1 Clostridiales bacterium | reverse complement strand
AGGGAAAAAGCGACGGCAAAACGGCGTTAGCAAACAGCTTAAAGCCCGCCAAAACCGACGCGGTATAGACCCGCGGATTTATCAGGAGAAAGGCTATAACAATAATTATAACTATTATTATAGCCGTCTTAGACGCGGCGGCGGTTTGACGAACGGGTCGGCGGCTTTTGAGGCTTTTTATTTTATTCATTGTTATAAACATATTGCAAAATTTTTGATTTTATGTTATAATAAAATAGGTTTTTTTGCCGCGGTTTATTTTTGATAAAAGACATAGATATGCTAAGGTCAAAAAAATGCAAATAAGAATACGGGTTTTGACACCGAAGAAAACGAGGAGCTTATTTTATGAAAAACGATTTCCAAATATACGCCGGCGCGTGGCCGTACGCCTTAAAAATGCTGACGCTAAAAAAGACCGTATACAAGCCCGTCGCCGAGCTTGACGCCGAATATTTTGCAAGCGACGAGCCGGTGGACTTTTCTCTTTTGAAGGATAAGGCCTTTAAGCCGATCGAGCGGAAAGAAAAGTGGGGCGGTCTTTATGGGTGCGCGTGGTTTAAGCTAAACGGAAAAATCCCCGACGACTGCAAAAAGCAAAGCGTCGTCGCCGTCGTCAAGATATCGGGCGAGGGCTGTATATACGACGGCGAGGGCGTTCCGATGAGAGGCTTGACGACAATCGACGGCGGCAGCGGAGTTTTTCAGCCGATATTCGGCAAGCGCGTCATCGAGATAACCCCGTCGTCAAACGGCGGCGAGCGCGTAAGCCTTTTGATAGACGCCGGCTACAACGGCTTTGACGGCAAGGAAATCAAAAAGGCCGTATTCAAGAGCGCGCAGCTTTGCGTCGTAAACAACGCGGCTAAGGAGTTCTTTTATGACTTTACCACGGCGTTTTTGCTCTATGCGCCTCTCGCCAAGGGCGACGCCTTTAAAATCAAGCTAAAAAAGCTCATGGACGAGTCATACGCGCTTGCGACGTCAAAAAAACCCGATTTTGTCAAGGCAAGAGAGACGCTGAGCGGCGCGTTCGCCGAGGAAAGCGACCTCAAACGGTTTACCGTCTACGCGACGGGTCACGCTCACCTCGACCTCGCGTGGCTGTGGCCTATCCGCGAGACAAAGCGAAAGGCGGCAAGAACCTTTTCGACGGCCTTAGAAAACATAAAAAAATACGACGAATACGTATTCGGCGCGAGCCAGCCGCAGCAGTTTGAGTGGATCAAAAAGCGCCACCCCGAGCTGTTTGAAAAAATCAGAGAGGCCGTCGCAAACGGCAGATTAGAGCCGCAGGGCGGCATGTGGGTCGAGCCGGACACAAACATTCCG
Organism: Clostridiales bacterium; assembly: GCA_031273825.1. Classification (GTDB taxonomy): domain Bacteria; phylum Bacillota; class Clostridia; order Christensenellales; family JAISNN01; genus JAISNN01. Next base: position 6,659 of record JAISRB010000034.1, on the reverse strand, counting down.
TGCGGAGAGTCGCTGATAAGGCAGGTCTACTACGGCAAGAAATTTTTTAAAGAGGAATTCGGGCGCGACATGAAAATATTGTGGCTTCCCGACGTTTTCGGCTTTTCGGCGCAGCTGCCTCAAATCATAAAAAAGACCGGAATGGAATACTTTTTGACGATAAAGATTTCATGGAACGAGCACAACGAGTTTCCGCTCCATACCTTTGAGTGGGAGGGCTTAGACGACAGCGGCGTTTTGGCGCACATGCCGCCCGAGGGCAACTACGTCAGTATGGCAAGTCCGCTTGCCGTGCTCAAGGCCTTTATCAAATATAAGGACAAGGACCGCGCGCCCGTGGCTCACATGCCTTTCGGCGACGGCGACGGAGGCGGCGGCCCGGGCGAGGCTCATCTGGAGTTTTTGAAGAGAATGACAAGGCCGGGGGGAATCAAGGGACTCCCTCTCGTAAAGCACTCGAGCGCGGAGGAGTTTTTTGACGGGCTTTCGCAGTATAGAGCCGCCGTCAAACGTCATAAGGGCGAGCTTTATTTAGAAAAGCATCAGGGAACGCTGACGACGCAGGCGAGAAACAAATATTATAACAGAAAGGCCGAGACTATTCTCCATAACATAGAATTTTTGGCGGCGGCGGCAAGCGCGTCGGGCTATGAATACGACGCGAAAAAAATCGATGAAATATGGAAGGAGGTTTTGCTTTATCAATTTCACGATATAATTCCCGGCTCGTCGATAAACCGCGTATACTTAGAAACCGACGCGGCCTATGAGAGAATATTAAAGGAGCTTTACGCCGTACAGCGTGAGATAATCGACTTTTTGGCGGCGAGGGCAAAACGTCCCGACGCGGAGCAAGGCGGCGGCGAAAAGAAGCTTTTTGCCGTCAACCCCGCGCCCTTTGTCAGAAGCGAATATGTAAAGCACGGCGACAAGTGGTATAAGGCCGACGTAATGCCTTACGCGTCCGCGGAGCTTGTTCCTTTTAATATAAAAACCGCCGTCGCGCTCGACTTCTCAAAAAACACTATATCAAACGAAAAGCTTGAGGTCGTCTTTGCCGATTCGGGATATATAAAATCGCTCAAAGACAAGGAAAGCGGAGCCGAATATTCGGGAAAGGCTCTCAACCGCCTTGTGTTGTACAAGGACAAAAAGTCGCACTACAACGCGTGGGATATAGACATCAATTATCCCGGCAAGACAAAGAGATATTTTAACGCCGTAAGCTCGCAAACCTATAAGGACGGCGCGGCCGTCGTCAGAGAGACGACCTATAAGGCAGGCAGGTCGACGATAAGACAAAAGCTAATCCTCAAAAAGGACGCGGACTATCTGCTCTTTGAGACGCAAGTCGACTGGCGTGAAAAGCACAAAATGCTGAGAGCCGATTTTTATCCGTCGGTGTTCGCCGACAAGGCGACCTTTGACATTCAGTTCGGCAACATCGAGCGCAGCACAAAAACCGACAACCCGATAGACCGCGCTCAGTTTGAGGTTTGCGCCCACAAGTGGGTCGACGTGACCGACAAGGAAAAAAATCTCGGAATGACGGTCATCAACAACTGCAAATACGGGCACAGAGTAAAGGACGGGCTGATAAGCCTCAACCTTTTGAGGTCTACGACCTTTCCCGACAAAACCGCCGACATAGGTTTGCAGCTTTTTACCTACGCGCTTTATCCTCACGCGGGAGGCGTTTTTGACGGCGACGCCGCGCCTCTCGGATATTTTGTTAACAATCCGCTGATAATCGGCGAAAAGAACGCGGCAATCGACACCTGCGTTCTGACAAGCAAGAGCAATATCATAGTCGAGACAATCAAGCCGACGCCCGATGGCGGAGGAATTACCCTCCGCGTCTACGAAAACCGCGGCGAGGAGACCGTCGCGACAATCAAAACGGCCTTTGCCTACGCCGCCGCCTATGAGACGGACATGCTTGAGGAAAAATACGCGGGAGACTGCGATTTGAATCTCATTCGCTTTAAGCCGTATGAGATAAAGACGATAGTTTTGAGAAACGCTTAAGTAAGCAATGTATTTGAGGAATGTGTAACGGCGTATGTATATATCGTTGAGCGGACAGTTAGGAAGCGGAAAGAGCACGCTGTGCGCGTATTTAAATCAAAAAAAGGGCTTTGAAATTTTTTCTACGGGAACGCTTATGCGCAAGCTCGCAAAGCAAAAGGGCGTTTCTGTTCTCGAATTTAACACCGCCCTGACGGAGGCCGGCGACAGAGTCGTCGACGGCATGATCGACGACGAAACGCGGCGGCACGCCGCCGAAAACGTCGGGCGCGACATAGTTTTTGACTCGCGCCTCGCGTGGTTTTTTGTAGGGGAATCGTTTAAGGTATTTTTGACGGTGTCGCCCAAGGAGGCCGCGGAGAGAGTTTTTTCGGGCAGGGTTTTGGAGGAGGAGAGTTATGTTTCAAAGGAGGACGCGCTAAAGGATCTCATAGTCCGCCGCGAAACCGAAATCAGGCGTTTTAAAGATTTTTACGGCGTAGACTGCAACGATTACAAAAATTATGACCTTATAATAGACACGTCAAAGCTTGCGACCGCCGAAATTGCCGATATAATATTTTCGGCTTATGCCGAATATAATGATAGCCGATATATAAAATGCTATATCAACCCTAAAAACGTCTATCCTTCTAAGGGCAAAAAGGAGGCCGAGCCGTCCGGTTCCGGCGACGGACTTGTTTCGCTGATAAAGCTAAAAAACGAGTTTTTTATCTACAGCGGCCGCGAATCCGTCAAAAAAGCCATAAAAAACGGAGAAAAAATTATACCCGCCCGCATACGCTATTATGATTGCGGAGCGTTAGAGGACGGCATTACAATCGACGGACTGATAACCGCGCGTCTCAACGACGTTCGCGAATGGGAGAGGGAGAATAAGTTTGAATACGGATATTATCCGCATATTTTCACATAAAAAGCGCAAGGCCTAAGGCCTTAGGTTATAAACGGACAAGATAAGGAGGTTCTCTAATGACTAATACTACATACACCGCCGCATATCAGGAATTTTTGAGCGACGTTATGCCAAAAATAGAAAAACTGGCGCAGCTCGCGAGGGAAAGTACGGAAATCGATAATTCGTGGTATTATAAATTCGACGTAAAAAGAGGTCTCCGCGACTTGGAGGGCAACGGCGTATTGGCCGGACTGACGGACATATCCGACATAGTCGCGTTTTCTATCGACGAAAACGGAAACAAAACGCCGAGCGACGGCGTTTTGAGATATCGCGGGATAGACATTCACGCGATAGTAGACGGCTTTGAAAAAGAAAAACGTTTCGGCTTTGAGGAGACGGCCTACCTTTTGCTATTCGGCAACCTGCCGACGGTCAAACAGCTAAACGCCTTCAAAGAAATTTTGAGCGGCTTCAGAACCCTTCCCGAATCCTTTGTCCGCGACGTAATTATGAAAGCTCCGTCAAAGGATCTCATGAATTCCATCGCGAGAAGCGTGCTGACGCTCTATTCCTACGACGAAAATTCCGACGATATTTCTATTCCCAACGTGCTCAGGCAAAGTCTGCAGTTGATCGCGCAGTTTCCGTTGCTTTCAACGTATTCTTATCACGCTCACAACCACTATCACGGCGCGGAAAGTCTGATAATTCATCACCCGAAGCCGAGTCTGTCGACGGCGGAGACAATTTTGCATTCGCTTAGACCCGACAGCAAATATACCGATTTGGAGGCCAAAACCCTCGACCTCATGCTGGTTTTGCACGCCGAGCACGGCGGGGGAAACAACTCGACCTTTACGACGCACGTCGTGTCGTCGTCAGGCTCCGACACATATTCGACGGTCGCCGCCGCCATGGGCTCTCTCAAAGGCCCGAGACACGGAGGCGCAAATATAAAGGTCGTGCAAATGTTTGACGACATAAAGAAAAACGTCTTAGACCGCACCGACAAAAACATTTGCGACTATCTCGAAAGGCTGTTAGAAAAGCAGGCCTTTGACGGCTCGGGCTTGATATACGGAATGGGTCACGCCGTCTATTCGCTGTCCGACCCGCGCGCCGAAATATTAAAAAGCTACATAAGAGAGCTTTCGGAGGCCAAGGGCTTAGACGGGGAATACAAGCTGTATATGCAGGTCGCCCGTCTCGCGCCGGAGGTAATCAACGAAAAACGGCGCATATATAAGGGCGTTTCGGCAAACGTCGATTTTTATTCGGGCTTTGTAAACGCGACGCTCGGAATTCCAAACGACTTGTTTACGCCGATATTCGCGATAGCCAGAATAGTCGGCTGGTCGGCTCACAGAATAGAGGAGCTGTCGAACAACGGAAAGATTATAAGACCTAACTACAAGTGCATAAGCGAAAAAAAGGAATACGTTCCTTTGGATAAAAGACGGTAAATTATCGTTTTTTTGAATTTTTTGCGCTCCTCCGCAATAAAATATGCGGAGGAGCTTTTTTTATGAACGTCGCGCTCGCCGGGAATCCGAATTCGGGAAAAACCACTCTTTTTAACGCGCTGACGGGTTCGCGCGGCTTTGTCGGCAACTGGCCGGGCGTCACCGTCGAAAAAAAGAGCGGAACGCTAAGGGGCGCGGCCGATATTTCCGTCATAGACCTGCCGGGCTTGTATTCTCTCTATCCTTATACGCAGGAGGAGGAGATAGGCAGAGCCTTTATTTTGTCGGACGAATGCGACGCGATAATCAACATAGTCGACGGCGTAAATATGGAACGCAATTTGTATCTGACCCTGCAGCTGTTAGAGACGGGCAAGCCGCTGATAATTGCCGTCAACATGTCTGATATTTTAAAAAAGCGCGGTATAGAACCCGATTACGCCGCGCTTTCCTTTGAGCTGAACGCGCCCGTCTTTGCGGTTTCGGCCGGTAAGGGCGAGGGGCTTGACGCGCTTATCGGCGCGGTAAAAAACGGCTTCTGCAAACGGCGCGGTGTCGTCGGCTCAAACCGCGAAGGAAATATTTCTTGCCGACGGTGCGGGGGCTGCGCCGCCCCTACGGGCGGGCCGCCGCGCGTCTATGACGGCGAAACGGCGGCGATAATCGACGCGGCAAAAAAACTCTTTGTGTCGCGCGGCGTAGCGCACGCGGCGTTTGCCGCCGCCGAATTTTTTGACGGCGCGGCGCTCTCCGGCTCGCCCTGCGGCGCGGCGGCGGACTCAAAGCGCGGCGGCTTTGGCGGCGCGGGCGCAACCGAGAAGCCGAACGTCCGCGACGGCTACGCGGTAAAGGGGCGGCTTGACGCAGAATTGACAGCCTTGAACAACAGGGTAAACGCCGTCGCCGAGGCAAAAAAACAGCCGCGCGATATGATACTCGCCGACCAAAAATATAAGTATATTTCCGCGCTTCTATACCGCGCAAAATGCCGCAAAAAGCCCGTCGTTCCCGGCCGCGCCGTCAAAAAAATCGACGCTATAGCGACGCATAAAATTTTTGGCGTACCGATATTTTTTGCGGTCATGCTGGCGGTTTTTTATGCGGCGTTCGGCGCGCCCGGACAGGCGTTAAAGGGAGTCTTTGAGGTTTTTTACGGGCATATAGCCGGCGGCGCGGCTCAAGCGTTGAGGTATGCCGGCGCGTCGGAGCTTTTGCGCGGCTTGATTATAGACGGAGTATTCGGGGGAGTCGGGGCGGTCATAGGCTTTTTGCCCGAGCTTGCAATACTGTTTTTGTCGCTTTCGTTTCTTGAGGATTCGGGCTATATCTCACGCGCGGCGTTTATTACCGACGGATTTTTGACAAAGGCCGGTCTGTCGGGCAAGTCGTTTATTCCGCTTTTGACGGGATTCGGGTGCAGCGTTCCCGCGTTTATGGCGGCGCGAACCGTCGAAAGCCATAGACAAAAGCGTCTGACGATGATGATAATACCCTTTATGTCGTGCGGCGCAAAGCTGCCCGTCTATGTTTTGATTGCGTCGGCGTTTTTTCCGAACCGCGTTCCGCTCGTCATATTTTGTCTTTACGTCATCGGAATAGCCGTCGGAATGCTTTCGGCGGCGATATTAAAAAGAAGCGTGCTAAAGGGCGAAAGCGGAGGATTTATCATGGAACTGCCCGAATACCGGCTGCCGTCGCTAAAAAACGTAGGGCGGCAGACCTTTATCCGTATAAAGGACTTCATATTCAGAGCGGGCACGCTGATTGTCTTGTCGTGCGTCGCCGTGTATATCTTAAAAAGCCTCGGCCCGGGGCTCGAAATCGCAAAAGCCGCCGAGGACAGCCTGCTTGCCCGTATAGGGCGGTTTATCGCGCCCGTCTTTAGCCCCATGGGCTTCGGCGATTGGCGCGCCGCCACGGCGATAGTTAGCGGACTGACCGCAAAGGAGGCCGCCGCCGGAACGCTCGAAATCTTATTCGGCCTGTCGGCAAACCCCGACGCGCTCCTCGGAGTCTTTTCGCCGGCGTCCGCCGCCGCGTTTTTGGTGTTTATACTGTTGTATACGCCGTGCTTCGCGGCCATAGCCGCCCTCAAAAGAGAGACAAATTCGGCGGCGCACGTCGCCTTAACGATAATCTATCAGTTGGCCGTAGCGTGGCTTGCGGCGTTTTTTGTGTATTGGGCGTGGCGGTTGATCGGCGGGTAGCGGTTGCTTTGAGAGTAGCGGTCGCTAAAAATAAAAATTTGCAAATCTTTTTATTTCTAT
>JAISRB010000046.1 GCA_031273825.1 Clostridiales bacterium | reverse complement strand
TAAACGCCGCCTTAAAAAACGCCACCTACGACTGTCCGTCGCATATATCTCTGTTTTTGACGGGCGGGGGGATAAGCCATATAAAGGGCGTAAGAGAGCTTTTGACCCACAAAACGGGCAGACCCGTCGAAATTATCGCGCCCGGTATCGACAAATATAACAAACCCGAATGTTCGGCCTTATTGGGTCTGATAAACATGGCGACGGTCGAGGCGGAGGCGCGCGAGCAAGTCGGACACGACTTCGATAGAACAAAAAAAGAAGGTTTTTTTAGTAAACTCAAAAATAAATTTGGAGGCAAAAAAAATGATTGATTACACGTCGTCTATGATGGCAAAAATAAAGGTTGTAGGCGTAGGCGGCGGCGGAAATAACGCCGTCAACAGAATGGTAGGCATAAAAAGCGCGGAGTTTATCGCGATAAACACCGACTATCAGAGCCTATGCACGTCAAAGGCTCCCGTCAAGCTGCAGATAGGTCAAAACCTAACTAAGGGCTTAGGCGCGGGCGCGGATCCCGAGATAGGTCAAAAAGCCGCCGACGAAAGCAGAAAGGAAATAACCGAGCTTTTGAAGGGCACCGACCTCTTGTTCATCACCGCCGGAATGGGCGGCGGAACGGGCACGGGCGCGGCTCCCGTCGTCGCGGAAATAGCCAAGGAGCTTGGCATTCTCACCGTCGCGGTAGTGACAAAGCCGTTCAAGTTTGAGGGAAGAAAGCGCATGGAAAACACCATGATAGGCATCGAAAACCTCAGAAAGTTCGTCGACACCCTGCTTGTCATTCCTAATGACAGATTGTTGCAGGTCTTAGAAAAGGGCACGCCTATGATAAAGGCCTTTCAGGTCGCCGACGACGTGCTCCGTCAGGGCATACAAGGGGTGTCCGACCTCATCGTCACGCCGTCGCTCATCAACCTTGACTTTGCCGACGTCAAGACCATTATGAAAAATAAGGGCCTCGCCCACATGGGCATAGGTCAGGGCAAGGGTGAAAACCGCACCCTCGACGCCGTCAGAAAGGCCGTTCAGAGTCCTCTGCTTGAGACAAGCATAGAGGGCGCGACCGGCGTCATCTTAAACGTCACGGGCGGGCTTGACCTGTCGCTGTCGGAGGTTGACGAGGCCTGCCGCCTCGTTCAGGACGTCGTAGACATATCGGCGAACATCATATTCGGCGCGGGAATAGACGAGGAGCTTGCCGACGAGGTTCTCATAACCATAATAGCCACGGGTTTTAACGCGCCAAAGGCGGAACAAAAACCGATTATAGGCGGTATGCTTCAGGGCAAGAGAGACGCGGGCGAGGCTGTCGGCGCGGATGCGCAACAGCCTGCCGTTAAGCCTACCGTCAACGAAAAGCTTTTTAACTTCGAGGCTACGGGCGGCAACGCCGAGCCGCAAAGAGCGCAGCAGCCTTCTCAACCGTTATATCCTCCTCAGCCGCAATATCAGCCGCGCCCCGTAGCGCCGGACGACGGAACGCCCGCGTTTTTGCGCCGGATAAGAAACGATAAGTAATCAAAGCAAGGGAAAAACAACGGCGCGAAAGCTTTTCGCGCCGTTTTTTAAGCGTCGCCCCGTTTTTTTTGAGGAGGCGGCGACAAACGGCGGGGGCGTTTTATGGACGGACAGACCTTTAAGGAAATAATAGACGCGTTAGACCGGCGTTTTCCGGAGGCAAAATGCGAGCTTAACTACTCCACGCCCTTTGAGCTTCTCGTCGCCGTCATTTTGTCGGCGCAATGCACCGACAAGCGCGTCAACGCGGCGACTAAGGAAATGTTTGCTAAATACAACACGCCCGAGGCTATAGCCGGCATGGACGACGCTCTGTTAGAGCGGTATTTATATCCCTTGGGGTTTTATAGAAGCAAGACAAAATCGCTTAAGGCCGCGGCAAAAAAGATAATAGACGACTACGGCGGGCGCGTTCCCGACGGGCTTGCCGAGTTGACGGCAATTCCCGGGGTGGGGCGCAAGACGGCGAGCGTCATACTTTCCGAGGCCTTCGGCAAAAACGCCTTTGCCGTCGATACGCACGTGCTTAGGGTCTGCCGCCGCTTGGGGATAACCGACGGACAAAATACCGACCCTTATGCCGCGGAGCTTGCCGTTTCCGCCATAATAGACGCCGACCGCATGGGCAGAGCGCATATACTCATGGTGTTTTTCGGGCGGTACGTCTGTACCGCGAGAAATCCCGAGTGCGAAAAATGCCCGATAACCGACAAATGTCAATTTGTCAAAACAAAAAATCACGCTTATAAGGAACAATAGAGCCGAATGTATAAAATCATAAAAAAGAGATATTTCAACGATAACGCCGTCGAGATGACCGTCGAGGCTCCGCTTGTCGCGGCGGCGTGCCGTCCGGGGCAGTTTATAATACTTAGGGCAGACAAGGACGGCGAGAGAATTCCTTTGACAATTGTGGGCTGCGACGCGGAGAGGGGAGCTATAACCCTACTCATACAGACGGTGGGATATTCGACTATAAAATTAGGCAAGCTTTGCGAGGGAGACGAAATCGAGGATCTTCTCGGCCCTCTCGGCAACCCTACGGAGCTTGGAGCATTCGACAGCGTTTTGCTTGTGGCAGGGGGTATAGGCTCGGCCGTCATACTTCCGCAGGCGAGGCATATAAGAGAAAATCAGGCGGCGGACGGCAAAAAAAACGTCGACATAATAATAGGCGGCAGAGGCCGCGAATTTTTGACCTACGAGACCGAGCTGTCGCAAAATTCGGATAACCTATACGTCATGACCGACGACGGCTCTAAGGGCGGCAAGGGCTTTGTCACCGACAAGATAAGAGAGCTTTTTGACGGCGGCAAAAAATATGACGTCGTATTTGCCGTCGGGCCTATGCCGATGATGCGCGCGGTCGTCAACCTGACAAAGGAATACGGCGTAAGGACGCTTGTCAGTATGAATACCATTATGGTCGACGGCACGGGAATGTGCGGCGGCTGCCGTCTGACGGTCGGCGGCGAAACAAAATACGCTTGCGTAGACGGGCCGGAGTTTGACGGCGCGGCGGTGGATTTTGACGAGGCTATCAACAGAGCCGGATTTTATAAAGAGACCGAACGCCTGCACAAATGCAGATTTTTGGAGTCGTAGCCGCTTCGGGGCGTATATCGCGGCATATCGCGAAGGCTTGGTTTAGCGCGCCTCTATACGCGTATAATATGTTATAAAAAGGCTCAATTTGCGGGGTAAATATGATTTTGAAAAGACAGCCCGTCGCCGAGCAGTCGGCGGCGGAGAGAATAAAAAACTTCGGAGAGGTGTCTCTCGGCTATGACGACGCGGCCGCGCTTGCGGAGGCTAAGAGATGTCTGTCGTGCAAAAACGCGCGGTGTATCTCGGGGTGTCCCGTCAACACCGACATTCCCGCGTTTATCGATTTGATAAGGGCGGGGCGCGTGACCGACGCTTATCTAAAAATAAGAGAAAACAATCATCTTCCGGGCATTTGCGGCAGGGTCTGTCCGCAGGAGGAGCAGTGCGAAAAGCTCTGCGTCAGAAACAACGAGAGAGCCGGCGGCGCGGTTTCTATCGGCGCGCTTGAGCGTTACGCCG
>JAISRB010000088.1 GCA_031273825.1 Clostridiales bacterium | reverse complement strand
AAAGAGCCGCCCTCAGCCGCCGTTTACGACGAGCACTATGCAGCAGGACGCGTCGAGAAGGCTCGGCATGTCGTCGCCTATGTCGATGCAGATAGCGCAGCAGCTATATGAGGGCGTAGAGATAGAGGGCGAGGGGCAGACGGCTCTCGTCACCTATATCAGAACCGACAGCGTGAGGGTTTCGCCCGACATGCAGGGCGAAACAAAGGCCTTTATAATCCAAAACTACGGCGACGATTACGCGCCTAAGAGCTTTAACGTATACGCCTCAAAAAAGGGCGCGCAGGACGCGCACGAGGCCATAAGACCTATATCTCTCTCGCGCTCTCCGCAGTCGCTGTTAAACAAAATCAACAAAAATCAATATAGGCTGTATAAACTGATTTATGAGAGATATCTGGCAAGCCAGATGACCGAGGCCGTATATAACACGCTAAACGTGCGCGTCGCCGTCGCCTCAAACAGCGCGGAGGGCGTCACTTACGGCTTTAGGATAAAAGGGCGCAGTATGCTTTTTAAGGGCTTTACGGCGGTTTACGGCGAAAGCTCCGTCGAAAATCAAACCGAAAACGGCGAGGAAAATCAGGAGGACGGAGGAATACTGCCGAGCTTTACCGAGGGCGAGGAGCTGTCGTTAAAGGAATTAAAATACGAGCAGAAATTTACCAAGCCGCCGTCGCGCTATACCGACGCGACCCTCGTCAAGGCGATGGAGGAAAACGGAATAGGCCGCCCGAGCACATACGCGACGGTTATAAACGTGCTGAGCAAGAGAGAATACACCGTCAAGGACGAAAAGCTGATTTTGCCGACGACGTTAGGCGAGGCGGTTTGCGATTATCTCATAAAATATTTTGACGACGTCATGGACATAGAGTTTACCGCGAAAATGGAGGAGGAGCTTGACACCATCGAGGACGGCGGCAAGCGGTGGCAGGACATCATCGCGAAGTTTTATCCGTCGTTTGCCGACAAGGTGCAATACGCCTCCAAAAGCGGCGAAAGCGTAAGAATCGCGCCCGAGGTAACCGACGTAATTTGCGAAAAATGCGGCGCGCATATGGTCGTCAAGGACGGCAAATACGGCAAGTTTCTGGCCTGTCCGTCATATCCCGACTGCAAAAATATCAAGCCCTACGAAAAGCCGGTTTCGACCTGCCCTAAGTGCGGCAAGGACATATTCAAGAGAAAGTCAAAGGCCGGCAAGGTGTTTTACGGCTGTTCGGGCTATCCCGCCTGTGATTTTATCTCGTGGGATATCCCCGCGCCTTACCCTTGTCCCGACTGCGGAAGCTATATGAGAATATACGCCGGCAAGGAAAACACAAAGTATATCTGCACGAACAACCAATGCAAGCGGCAGGAAATCATAGTCAAAGAGCCCGAGGCGGACGAGGGCGGAGAATAGACGGCGGCTTTACGCACGCCGTAACAAAACAGAGAGGCGCGGAATATGGCATATAATAAAAAATCCGAAAAGGAGACTAAGGTCTCCGTAGAAATCGGCGAATTTGCAAAAAAATGCGGTTTTGAGATAAAAAACGGCGACAAAAAGGACGTGATGTTCGTCACGTCGGTCAACATAAGCCGTCCGGGCTTGCTACTTGCCGACAACGACGAATATTTTGTTCCCGAGAGAATTCAAATGCTCGGCAACGCCGAGCTGAACTTTTTGGAACGCTTAGAAACGGAAAAAAAGATTGCCGCGATAGTCAAGCTGTTAGAAAAAAACATACCGTGCCTTGTGCTGTCGGGAAGCTTAGAGCCTCCGAGCGAAATTATCGAGTACGCAAAAAAATTTAACCGCCCCGTGTTAGCCTCTCACGCTCCGCTCTACGAGGTCATGAACAACGTCGTCATGTATCTCAACGAGCTTTTGGCCGAGCGCGAGACGGTTCACGGCGTTTTGCTCGACATATACGGCGAGGGCGTTCTGCTGACGGGCGACAGCCGCATAGGCAAGAGCGAGACGGCTCTCGAGCTTATCGACAGAGGACACAGACTCGTCGCCGACGATTTGGTAGTTATCAGGCGCATAAAGGACGAGATAATAGGCGAGTCGCCCGAGCTTCTCAAATATTTTTTGGAGGTCAGAGGCGTGGGAATAGTCGACGTCAGGCATTTGTTCGGCGTCGGCGCGTGTATCGACGAGTACGGCATAGATTTTATCATAGAGCTGGAAAAGTGGAACGACTCGACCGAATACGAGCGTCTCGGCAATCACACAAACTACAAAAACCTTTTGGGAATAGAAATACCTTACGTCAAGCTGCCCGTCATGCCCGGCAGAAATCTGGCTATAATAGTCGAGGTCGCCACGTCTAATATGAGAATGAACAAGATGGGCTACAACGCCATGACCGAGCTTGACGAGCGCACCAAAAATATCGACAAAAAACAGAGAACGGACGGGCGCAAGCGCGAAGGCTCAAGGAAGCCGCGCGCGGGTCTTAGCTAAGCCGCGGATTTTTTTGATAAAAAACGCAAAAAAAAAGCGTCGTTTAACCGATTGTTTCATATATTTAATATATGGAAAAATACGATTTTTTGACGACGGTCGGCGTTGCCTTCAAAACGCGCGTCAACGGAGCGGGGCTGTCGGCCTTCGGCAGCGGAGGGGTGATTCCGCTGGTTTTTTATCCCGACACGGAGCGCGGACTGACAAGGCTTTTGCGCGTGCTAAAAAACACGCGCATAGCTTTTCGGATTTTGGGCGCGGGAACGAACACCCTTATCGCGGACGGCGGCTACGACGGCGTGATAATCAGTCTCAACCGTCTGAAACAAATAAAAACCGACGGAGACCTTTTGACGGCGGAGGCCGGCGCGGCGTTGCCGCGGCTTGCCGAATACGCGGCCTGCGCGGAGCTGTCGGGGCTTGAATTTGCCTGCGGAATACCCGGCACGGCGGGCGGCGGCGTATATATGAACGCCGGAGCCTACGGCGCGGAGCTTGCCGACTGTATTTCCTTTGTCGACGCGTTTGATACGGTCAGCGGCGGCACGGTTCGGCTTTATAGCGGCGATTTGGGCTTTTCTTATAGAAATTCGATATTTCAAAGGGACAAAAACCTCGTCGTTTTGCGCATAGCCGCGAGCTTAAAGGGCGGCGGCGGAGCGGCGATAAGAGAGGTAATGCGCGGCTATAAGCTGCGGCGGTCGGCAACCCAGCCGACGGAGCGCAGTCTCGGCAGCGTTTTTAAGCGGAACGACGGGGTTATTCCGGCGGTTCTTATTGACAAAGCCGGTCTGAAGGGTTATAATATAGGAGGCGCAAAAATCTCGGAGAGACACGCGGGCTTTATCGTCAATTCGGGCGGCGCGTCGTCGTCGGACTATCGGGCTCTCGCCTCCGCCGCGGCGGAGGCGGTTAGACAAAAATTCGGAGTCGGCTTGGATTTGGAGATAGAAATCATAAAATAGCCGCCCGCAAAAAGAAAAAAACAAGGGCGAAAGGCGAATGCAGTTTTACGGCGATTATCACACCCATACAAAATACAGCGACGGAAAGGGCACGATAGAGGAAAACGTGGCCGCGGCGCGTTCGCGCGGACTAAAGGAAGCGGCGATAACCGACCACGGCTTTAGAAACATGTTTTGCCTGAGGCCGCGCGACGTCGACAAGCAAAAAAAAGAGATAGAATACTGTCAAAAAAAATATCCCGATATAAAAATCTATCACGGCATAGAGGCCGACCTCGTCGGGCTTGACGGGCGCGTCGACATGGACAAACGGGCTTTCAAGGATTTTGATTTGGTTATCGCGGGCTATCACCCGAGCGCGCTCGCCTACAATCTTAGAGATTGGTATTACATTCACGCCAAGACCTACTATTCCGCCGCGTTTAAGCCGACTAAGGAGATTATACGGAGGAACACGCGCGCGGCGATAGAAATGATAAAGAGATACGACATAGATATCTATCCGCACGTCAATCATTCGTTTATCGTCGACATAGCCGAGCTTGCCAAAGCCTGCTCCGATTACGGAACGTATATGGAGCTAAACGTCAAGCATATCGACGAACTGTCTTATCGCCGGCTCTTTGAGAGCGGCGCGCCGCTTGTCGCGGGCAGCGACGCGCACACCCCCGACGCCGTCGGCGGTTTGGACGCGGCGGCCGATTTCGCGGTAAAAAACGGCTTTGACGCCGAAGCGATAGTCAACCTAAAAAACCCCATAGTATTAAAAAACAAGCGGTGACAATGTGATAAGCAAAAAAAAGGTCAAAGAGGAAATAATCAATCACTTAGCCGAGTCGGCAAAGACCGACTCGAAGGCGTTTTTATACGCGTCGGTTTTGGCGTTCGGCAGTCTTAGCCTCGCGGACAAAAAGCTTTCTCTGTCGGCGGAAATCGACGAGCCGATGCTTTTGACGGCCTTTATAAACGCGTTAAAGAGCCGCTACGGCGTAAGCGCGGCGTTGTCCGTGTCGCAAAAGACAAAAAAGACGTTGCGGCAGGTTGACTTAGCTTCCGCCGACTCCATGAGGATTTTGGGCGACCTATCGGCCGTGAATATCGCAGACGGCGTTTTTGCCGGGGTTGCCCGAGGCATAGCCGACGAATATAAGGGCGAGGGCTTCAAGACGTTAATGCAAATGTTTTTTGTCAAAAACGGCGTCATAAGAACGCCCGACAAGGACGGAGCGGGGGGATATTACGCCGAAACGGTGTTTGACGACGGAAACGCCGCGGAGGACGCCGTCGCGCTTCTCGGCGCTTATGAAATAAAGGCAAAGCTCTTAGAGCGCAACGAAAGCTTCGCCGTCTATATCAAGGACGGCGAGAGCGTCTGCGACTTTTTGGCTCTGCTTTGCGCCGACGAGAGCGCGCTTGAGCTTTTTGACGTTTTGACGGTCAGAGGCGAGCGCAACAACTCCAACCGCCGCGCAAACTGCGACAGTCACAACATCGACAAGAGCGCGGAGGCCAGCGTAAGGCAGGTCATCGCCATAACCAAAATCAAGGAGGCGGGAGGTCTCGAAACGGTTTCCGCCGCGTTGAGAGAGACGGCGCTGTGCCGTCTTGAAAACCCCGTCGCGTCGATGGACGAGCTTGCCCAAAAGCTTGGCAGGTCAAAGGGGTGCGTTCAGCACAGAATCGGAAAAATTATCGGTCTGTTAGACGAGCGGCAATAACCGCAAAAACACAAAAAAGGGGGCTTTTTAGCGTGAAAAAAGAAATGATATTCAACAAGAGCAATCTGACAAAGGATCAAGCGGCGGCCTTTACAAACGCGGCGGCGCGGTTTAAGAGCGATATTTCGCTCTATCACAACAACAAAAAGGTCAACGCAAAGAGTCTTATGGGCGTTTTGGCGGTTTCGTTGTCGCTTAGACGCGGCGACGAAATCATGCTGACGGCCGACGGCGGCGACGCGGCAAAGGCCTTGAGCGAGTTAGGCGCGTTTTTTATTTGAGCAGGCAATTTTTTTGCGGATAACACGATAAAAGGAATACCATGGAAAATTTTGTCCATTTACACCTACACACGGAATTCAGCTTGTTAGACGGCGCGGCGCGAATCGACAGGCTCTTTAAGTCCGTCAAAAAAAAGAACATGACGGCCGTCGCCATAACCGACCACGGCAACATGTACGGCGTTTATCAGTTCTTAAAAAAAGCTAAAAGCGAGGGCGTAAAGCCCATCGTCGGCTGTGAGTTTTATACGACGCGCGACATATACGTCAGGGCTATGTCGGCCGACGGCGGCGAAAACCAAAACCACCTCTTGCTGCTCGCAAAAAACATGAGGGGCTACGAAAATCTCGTCAAGCTAAATTCTATAGCCTACGTCGAGGGCTTTTATTATAAGCCAAAAATCGATTTATCGATATTAGAAAGACACGCCGACGGGCTTATATGCCTATCTGCCTGCCTTGCCGGAGCCATTCCACAAAAGCTGTTGAGACACGACTTTGACGGCGCGGTCGAATATGCGAAGAGGTTAAAGGCCATGTTCGGCGAGGATTTTTATATAGAAATCCAAGACCACGGAATAGACGAGGAGCGGGCGGTATTGCAGGGACTGACAAAGGTGGCGCGCGCCGTCGACGCAAAGCTCGTCGCGACAAACGACGTGCATTATCTCGAAAAATCCGACGCGGAAATGCACGACGTGCTGCTTTGCGTTCAGACGGGAAAGACCAAGGCCGACCCAAACCGCCTCAAATTTCAGACCGAGGAGTTTTATCTCAAAAGTCCGGAGGAGATGGCCGAGCTTTTTTCGTGGCGCAAGGACGCGCTTGAGACGACCGTCGAGATAGCCGAAAAATGCGAGGTAATAGAGCTAAAAAGAGCCGACCTCATGCCCGGCTACGTTCCCGAAAACGGCGACACGCCGCAGGAATTTTTGCGCAAGCTGACCTATGAGCGCGTCGCTAACGTATATCCTAATGCGGCGCAGTCCATCTATGACAGAATAAACTACGAGCTTGACACGATAATAAAAATGGGCTTTGCCGAATATTATCTCATCGTATGGGATTTTATAGACTACTCCAAGAGAAACGGAATCCCCGTAGGCCCCGGCCGCGGAAGCGGCGTGGGAAGCATAGTCGCCTATATAATAGGCATTACCGAGGTTGACCCGATAAAATATAATCTGCTGTTTGAGAGATTTTTAAACAGCGAGAGGGTCAGCAGTCCCGATTTTGACATAGATTTTTGCTATGAGGGGCGCGGACGGGTCATAGAATACGTCATAAACAAATACGGCAAGGACAAGGTGTCGCAAATCGTCACCTTTGGAACTATGGCGGCAAAGGCGGCCATAAAGGACGTAGGTCGGGTCTATGGCGTGCCTTATTCTGAGGTCGAGAGGATAACAAAGCTTGTTCCCTTCGGCAAGCACACCATAGCCGAGCTTGTCGGGCTTGAAAAGCCCAAGGACGACGACGCGCCCGTGACGGTCGTCGCCGAGCTTCAAAAGATGTATGAGGACGACGAGCAGGCGCGCATGATAATCGACATGGCGATGAAAATCGAGGGTATGCCGCGCAACACGTCTATGCACGCGGCGGGAGTCGTCATATGCCGCGAACCCGTCGGCGAAAAGGTTCCTCTCGCAAAAAACGGCGACGACGTGACGACGCAATATAATATGGTGGAAATCGAGGAGTTAGGGCTGCTAAAAATGGACTTTTTGGGGCTTAGAACGCTCACCGACATAAAAAAAGCCGTCGATTACGTCCGCGAGGACAAAAAGGTCGACATAGATTTTTCTAAAATGGCCTTTGACGACAAAAACGTATACGACCTAATCGGCAAGGGCGAGACCGACGCGGTGTTTCAGCTTGAAAGCGCGGGTATGAAAAAGTTTATGATGCAGCTTTTGCCCGAAAACTTAGAGGAGGTAATCGCCGGAATCTCACTCTTCCGTCCGGGACCGATGGACTATATCCCCGCCTATATAAAAGGAAAAAAGAACGCCGCGGACATAGCCTACGAGCACCCGAGCCTAAAGCCGATTTTGGGGGTGACCTACGGCTGTATGGTCTATCAGGAGCAGGTCATGAGCATAGTCAGAGAGCTGGGCGGCTATTCCTTAGGGCGCGCCGACAATCTGCGCCGCATAATGAGCAAAAAGAAAAAGGACGCGATGGCCAAGGAGGAAAGCATTTTTATCCACGGCCTGACCGACGAATCGGGCGGCGTAATCGTTCCCGGCGCGCTTGCGAGGGGCGTGCCCGAGGACGTCGCCAAGACGATTTTTGACAGAATGTCAAAATTTGCGTCCTACGCCTTCAACAAATCTCACGCCGCGGCATACGCCTATCTGTCCTATGAGACGGCCTACCTAAAGCGGTACTATCCCGTCCATTTTTTGACCGCGGTAATAAACAACAGAATATTTAATATCGACGAGATAACCAAATATATAGTCATATTAAAGGAAAATAAAATAAAGGTCTATCCTCCCGATATCAACAAGAGCAGCGTATATTTTTCCGTCGAGGGCGACGGCGTACGTTTTGGTCTTATGGGTATAAAAAATATAGGCGAGGCCGCTATATCGGCTATTGTAGAAAACAGACGGCAAAACGGCGAGTTTAGCGACATAGCCGACTTTATCGCGCGCTGCGACCAGAGCTATATCAACAAGCGAATGATAGAGAGCCTGATAAAGGGCGGGGCGTTCGACTGCTTCGGTAAGACGCGGTCTCAGCTGATGAGCGTATACGAGAGAATAGCCGACATAGCCGCAAGCGACAAAAAAAACAAGGAAAGCGGTCAGCTAAGCTTTTTTGACGCGGAAATGGAGGAATTGCAAATAAACGTCGATTATCCCGACATAGAGGAGTTTAAGGACAACCTAAAACTGACCTACGAAAAGGAGGTCTTAGGAATGTATATATCGGGTCACCCGCTCAACGACTATCTGGACGAATTCAAAAAGCTGTCCTTTAACATGTCGATGATATCGCGCGGCGACGAAGGGTCGGGCGGCGACGGCGCGGAAAGCGCGGCGGTTTCGGGCGTATCGGACGGCGCGACGGTGACGGCGGGCGGCGTTTTGACCGGACTTTCCAAAAAGATGACAAAGACGGGCAGAATGATGGCCTATGCAAAGCTCGAGGATCTATACGGAGCGTTAGAGGTAGTCTTTTTTCCCTCTCAATATGAAAAATACAAAAACGTCTTGATTAACGACATAGTCTTAAAGGTTATAGGAACAATCAAAATCGCCGACGACGAAAGCCCTAAAATCATCGTCAACGACCTGACCGTCTGGAGCAAAAACGACGGCGCGGAGCCCGATTTGACGGACGGAGCGACGGGAGAGAATTTGTCGGACGGGGTCAAAAAAAGCAAGACGCTGTACGTCAAATTAGAGGGCGACTTCAAGAGCGCGATGGCGGCGGTCGGCGATATATTCAACGCATACCGCGGCGATTGCGCCGTCAAGGTTCAGCACGACGGCAAGCTTTATGAGACGGGCTACAAAACCGATTATTCGTCGCAGGCCATGCGCTGGGAGCTAAAGGGCGCGGTCGGAGACGGCAACATAAAATACGCGGAGAAATAGGGCGGCGCAAAAAGCGCGGCTTTTGTCCGCCTTAAGTAAAGCGGCTTGCGCGCTTTTATGTCATATTCAGGGCTTTTTTGACATAACAATATATTATGAAAAAACGCGGCGCGGGAGAAATTTTTGACGGAATAAGGCGCGAGGCAGGCGATTATTATTCGCGGTTTTGGGCAAAAAACAAAGCGGCTCTTACCGCCGTTTTGGGCGCGGCGGCAATAGCCGTCGTTTTGGGCGTAATCGCCGGCGCGTCAAACGCGGAGAGATATATAGCCGACGATTATTTTTTGCTCAGGGGCGCGGGTACGCTTGCGGGAGGGCGGCGTTTCGCCGTCAATTTTTTGTTGCATACGGCATATTTTGCCGTCGTATACGTGACCGTCGTCAATTTTTATTGCTCCGCCGCCGGCTTTATAACCGTCGCCGCCGTCGCCTTTAAGTTAGGCGCGTCGGCGGCCTCGCTTGTCGCGATATCGGGGCTTGGCGGTTTTATAAACGCTTTGGTCATATACCTGCCCGTCAACGCCGCCGTCATAACGTGTCTGACGGGCTATTTGCTTGTCTGCATAGAAAATTCCGGTCTCAAAAAACGCGGCGTAAAATACCGCGAGCCGCGGTATAGTAACGCCGCGAAACAATTAGTTTATTTTTTAACGCCCGCGCTTTTGGTAGATTTGGCGGCCTTCGTTTTAATTCTTTGAGGGCGGCTTCCGTATATTTTTTTGCAAACGACTCACACTATAGACAAAAGAGGTGAGGGTTATGAAAAAAATCAAAATTTATATCCGTTGTTTTTTGTTATTTCTTTTGGCGTCGGGAATTTTTGCCGTCAACGCCGCGAACGGCGGCTTTTCCTTTGCGGCTTCTGTAGCGGACGGCGAATATTCGGTTGCGGACGCAAGTCTCCGCGCTCCGAAAAATTCGGCGACCGGCGATTCGGCGGACATGGGGTTTGCGTCAAAGTCTGCTTATCTTGTCGATTTTAATACGGGAACAGAGCTTTATTCAAAAAACGCCGAGCAAAAACTGACCATTGCGAGCATGGTCAAAATCATGACGTTGCTACTCAGCTTTGAGGCGATAGACAAGGGTCAAATTTCGCTTGACGCCGACGTTCACGTCAGCGAAAACGCCGCCGGAATGGGCGGCTCTCAGGTGTTTTTGGACGCGGACAGCGTTCACTCCGTCCGCAAGCTGCTAAAGGCGATAACCGTATGCTCGGCAAACGACGCGAGCGTCGCTATGGCCGAGACCGTGTCGGGAAGCGAGGAGATATTCGTCGCCGCAATGAACCGACGGGCAAAGGAGCTTGGCATGGAAAACACGGTGTTCGTCAACTGCACGGGTCTGCCTAAGGCGGGACAGCACAGCACGGCAAAGGACGTGTCAAAAATGTATCGGCAGCTTTTGAGACACAGAGAATATTTTGAATTTACAAGGGTGTGGATGGAGGATTACGTTCACCCCGACGGCAGAAAGACCGAGATGACAAATACCAACAAGCTCATAAGGTTTTATAAGGGCTGCGATTCCGGCAAAACCGGCTTTACGTCCGAGTCGCTCTATTGCCTTTCCGCGTCGGCGGTCAACGGCAACATGCGCGTAATATCGGTGGTCATGGGCGCGGAAAGCAGCCCAAAACGGTTTGACGACGCAAAAAAGCTATTCAATTACGCCTTTGCAAACTATGAGAACAAAAAGCTTGTCTCGGCAGGCGAGGCCGTAGCCGACTCGATAAAGGTAAAGGGCGGCAAGGCCGCGGCTCTGAGAGCCGCTCCGACGGACGATGTATTCGCGCTCAACAAAAAGGGCGGCGGGGCAAAGTTTACCGTCGAGTACGAGCTTCCGCCGGAGGTCAAAGCAAGCGTGACCAAGGGGCAGGTCATAGGCAAGGCGATAGTCAAAAAGGACGGAGTCAAAATCGCCGAATGCGCGATAGCGTCTCTCGACGACGTAGGTCGCGCGGGAGTCCTCGACAACATAAAAAAGATTATCTCAAAGTGGTAAAAAAACCGGGGCTTGCGCGAGTGCGTAAGCCCCGTGTTTATGAGAAACACGCCCGTTTCGTCGCCGAAAAACACCTCCGCATTCTCTTCTTTTGCCAACTTTTTTTTGATTTCTTTCTCTCGCTCGGGTGAAAGCAGCCGCTTTTCACCAACCTTTCTGCCGCGTATTTTCGGAAGCGGCTGCTTGCCCGTTTTGAGATAAGCCGTCCATATCTCACTGACTCT
>JAISRB010000031.1 GCA_031273825.1 Clostridiales bacterium | reverse complement strand
AGCTTATCTGCAATCGACCGACGCGCAGACAATAATCGGCGCGAACGGCTATGTAAAACAGGAAAACGCGGGGCAAACCGCCTATAGCGCGCCGGCCGAGGCTTTGAGCGGAACGGTAGCCTTAAGAGGGTCTACGTCGGTAGAGCCGCTTATGAATAAGCTCATCGGCGGCTACAAGGCAAAGGGCGGCGCAAACGTGTCAAACGTCGTGTTTGACCTCGACGCGCAAGGCTCAAGCGCGGGAATTGCGGCGGCAAAAAACGACGCTAACGGAAACGTAATCGGCATGAGCAGCTCCGGCTTAAAGGCGGCCGACGCGGCGGTCTTAGACAGCTTTAATATAGCTCTCGACGCGGTGGCTGTAATCGTCAACAAAAGCAACAAAATAACAGATTTGACGATAGCTCAAATATTCGACATATATACCGGAGCGACGACGAAGTTTTCGGAGCTTTAGGAGCGGGCAATGTCGAAGAGACCTTGGAAAAATGTAATAAAGGAAGGCTTTTTTAAAGCGGTTTTCGGAACGGCGGCGGTATTTTCTATACTCGCCGTCGTTTTGATAATTGTTTTTTTGATTTACAGAGGTTCGCCGGCTCTGCAAAAAATCGGCTTTTTTGACTTTGTTTTTAACGCCGAATGGATGAGCGACAGCCGCGATACATACGCGTCGGAGGTGTCCGGCTCTTACGGAATATTGACGATGATTGCAGGGTCGCTCTACGCCGCCGCCGGCACGGTGACGGTCGGCGGAACGTTAGGCTTTTTTACGGCGGTATTCTTGGCTAAATTTTGCCCTAAAAGGATTAAGAAGCCTCTCAATCAGATAATCAATCTGCTTGCGGGGATTCCGTCGGTTATATACGGCTTTTTTGGTATGCGCGTCGTCGTTCCTCTGCTCGGCGTATTCAGCGCGAACGGCGACGGCTCGGGGATTTTGGCGGTCGGCATAGTTCTCGGAATCATGATAACGCCCACCGTCGCCGCGCTGAGCGGCGCAAGTATCGAAGCGGTGGACGCGTCGTATTACGAGGGCGCGGCAGCCCTCGGCGCAAGCCGCGAGCAGGCCGTCTTTAAGACCGTCGTTCCCGCGGCGAAAAGCGGTATATTCGCGTCGGTCGTGCTCGGAGTCGGCAGAGCGATAGGCGAAACTATGGCGGTGGTAATGCTTGCCGGCAACAACGCCGTCTTTCCGTCGGGCTTGTTTTCCAGCTTTCGCACGATGACGGCGAATATAGTCTTGGAGATGAGCTACGCGGGCGAGCTTCAGGCCGGCGCGCTTGCGGCGACGGGCTTGGTTTTGACGTTTTTTATACTCGTAATAAACCTCTGTTTCAACGCCCTTAAGGGCGGCAAAATGGCAAAAAAAAGGACGGCCGCAGGACGGAAAGCTAATCCGTTCGGTCGTTACTTTAATAGAGCTTGCCAAAAAACGCGCTTTTCGGCAAGCCCTCTTTACGGACAAAATCCACCAAAAGAGGAGAATTACGTCAACAACAAGCCGGCAAAACACAGCAACGCGGCAGCAATCGCCGCCGTCGGGAAATACGTCTCTTACGCCGCGGCGGCGGCGGCGGTCTTTGCGCTTTTGGCCGTCGTTTTATTTGTGCTGATAAACGGTCTGCCGCACGTAACGGGCGAATTGCTCTTCGGAGCTTTCAATTACGGCGGCGCGCCGAGCATAGCCGCGTCGCTGTTAGCTACGGCAATGCTGATATTTTTAACGTCGCTTATAGCCTTTCCGATAGGCGTTTTTACGGCTATTTTTCTCGCCGAATACACCGTCAAGGGCGGTAAATTCGTCAGGCTGATACGCCTGACCGTCGAGACCTTAGGCGGCATTCCGAGCATAGTGTACGGGCTGTTCGGCATGATATTTTTTTGCGGCATTCTAAATATGGGAACGTCGATAATAGCCGGCTGTCTGACGGTAAGTCTTATGATAATTCCGACGACGGTCAGAGGAACGGAGGAGGCCTTGCTCGCCGTTCCCGACAGCCTGCGCGAGGGGAGCTACGCGCTCGGCGGCGGTCGTTTGACCACCGTCAGGCGCGTCGTTTTGCCGCCGGCCTTGCCGGGTATTCTGGCGGCCGTAATACTCGGAATCGGCAGAATGGCCGCCGAATCCGCGCCCGTGCTGTTTACTATGGGCGCGAGCCTAAAGCCTACGCCTACGGGCTATAGGTCGAGCGGAACTACGCTTGCCGTCGCGCTCTATGCCCTTGCGCGCGAGGGGGCTTATGTCGACGAGGCATACGCGACGGCGTGCGTACTCGTCGTCGGCGTATTGACGCTGAATATAATATCGGCGGCATTGGGGGCAAGACTTCAAAAAAAGCTGTCGGGCGGCGGCGGGATAAAGGCGCAAAGCAAATAGTTCGCGTATATAGGACGCACGGCGCGATAAGGGCTTTAAACAGAATAGTTCGCGTTATAGGATACACCGGAGGATAGGACATGAGTCAAGAAATTTGCATAAGAACGGAAAATTTAAATTTATTTTACGGCGCGTTTCAAGCGTTAAAAAACATCAATATGGATATTTGCGGACGGGAAATCACCGCGTTTATCGGCCCGTCGGGTTGCGGCAAGACGACGCTGCTGAGGTGCTTTAACCGCATGAACGACCTTGTCGAGGGCTGTCGGTCGGACGGCAAAATCTATATCAAGGGCAGGGATATCGGAGCGGATACCGACGTCAACGCCTTGCGGCGCGAGGTGGGAATGGTCTTTCAAAAGTCCAACGTCTTTCCTATGAGCGTCTATGACAACGTAGCCTACGGCCCGAGAACGCACGGCACAAAAAAGGGGCGTTTGTTAGACGGCATAGTTTTGGAGTCGCTAAAAAAGGCCGGGCTTTGGGACGAGGTCAAGGACAGACTCAACAAATCGGCGTTAGGGCTGTCGGGAGGACAACAGCAGCGGCTGTGCATCGCGCGCGCGCTTGCCGTCGAGCCTGAGATATTGCTCATGGACGAGCCGACGAGCGTGCTCGACCCTATATCGACGGGCAAAATCGAGGAGCTTTGCGGAGAGCTGAAAAAACGCTATACGATAGTCATAGTCACTCACAACATGCAGCAAGCGGCGAGAATCTCCGACAAGACGGCGTTTTTTCTTTTGGGCGAAATGCTTGAATACGGCGCGACGAAGGACGTATTTTCCGACCCGAAAAACGAAAAATGCGAAAGATATATAACCGGCCGCTTCGGCTGACGGATAAATATTTGTTTGCCAAGGTCATATAAAGTATGATAGAATTAATGAGAGATAAATCATCGCCAAAGGGAGGATGTTATGAAACGGCTTATATATAGCGTCGAGGACGACGAAAGCATACGCGGGCTGATAAAATACACGCTGACAAACGAGGGCTACGAGGTGCAGTCATTTGAGACCGCCGAGGAGTGTCTGGCAGCCATAGAAAAGCGGCCGCCGTCGCTTTTGCTTCTCGACCTCATGTTACCCCGTCTTGACGGAACCGAGGCCATGAAAATCATCAGGGATAAATATAAAACCCTCAATATAAAAATAATAATTTTGACGGCAAAAAGCAGTGAAATAAACAAGGTCGAGGGGCTGAATTGCGGCGCGGACGACTATATGACAAAGCCCTTTTCGGTATTGGAGCTTGCCGCGAGGGTCAGAGCGCATTTGAGAAAATACGCGGCGGACGTTTGCGGGCCGGTTTTGGAATTCGCGGGAATAAGCCTCAACGCAGACAGCCGCGAGGTCAAGGCCGACGGCAGGCCGATTGAGCTGACCTATAAAGAATTTGAATTACTCAAAATACTTTTGGAAAACGCCGGCTCGGTGTTGGAGCGCGAACGGCTGATAAGAGAGCTGTGGGAAACGGAATATTACGGCGAAAGCCGCACCGTAGACATTCACATAAAAAATTTGAGAGCAAAGCTCGGCGCCTGCGGCGACCTCATTGTAAGCGCGCGCGGCGTAGGCTACATTTTGAAGGATCGCGCAAAATGAAAAAATATATAGCGAGGGTAATAGTCGTAGTGACCGCCGCCGCGCTGACCGCGTTTACGGCGGCCATATTGCTTGTCGTCGACAATATGAATAAGTCGGCGGCAAAGGACAACGCCGTCAATATTTTGCAGATTGTCGCGGCGTCGCTCGAGGAGAGCGGCGGCGGACTTGAGCAATACCAAAAAGCCGCGCGGTATTCGGACGACGCAAAAAGCGTAAGAATAACCGTCATAGACTTGGACGGAACCGTCCTTGCCGACACGCTTAGCGGCGACGCGTCGGATATGGAAAACCATTCGGGGCGCAAGGAGTTCATAGACGCGTTAAAGGGGGGCGTAGGCAGCGACGCGAGGAGGTCGGAGAGCTTCGGCTCTAAGTATCTATACGCGGCAAGGCTCGCAAAGACGGGCGGCGGCGTTAGCGTCGTCGTCAGAGTAGCCGTAGAAATAAAGACCGTCAACGGGTATGTCTACGGCGTTTTGATTGCGGCGGCGGCGATATTCGCCGCGGTTTTGCTCGTAGTCGGAGTCGTTTCGCCGTCAGTCGCAAGGCGCGCGCTCGCCCCCGTCGGATTTGTAAGAGAGAGATTGCAAGGCGTGCTGTCGCAGACCGGCAACGGCGCGGAAGCCGTGTCGGTTACAAAATACGGCGACGTAAACGCCATGCTCGCCGATATCGACGCTATCGGCAAAAAAATAAAGAAGAGTATTACCGACAGCCGGACGGACAGACAAAAGCTTAATTTTATCATAGAAAACATCAATCAGGGCGTAATAACGCTGTCAAAGGACAAGCGAATAACGCTGTGCAACGGAGCCGCCGCAAAATATTTTGATATCCCGATAGGCGTGAAAGACGAATTGACGGGCTATATCAAAAATCGGGCGTTCGGCGAAAATTTGGAAAAAGCGGTGACCTTAGGGCAAACGGCGGCGTTTGATATGACTACCGACGGCGGCGCGATTTTGGAGACGCGGCTTATCCCCGCGGCGTCCGACGGGCTTTCGGTCATCGTCACGGCGGCCGACGTGACGACCGCGCGCAAGCTGGCCGCGGAAAAGCAAGAGTTTTTTGCCAACGCAAGCCACGAGCTGAATACTCCGCTGTCGTCAATTTTGGGCTACAGCGAAATTATGCTTGTCGGCGGCGCAATTGAGCGCGGCTTTTTGGAGACCGTCAACAAGGAGGCCTCGCGCATGAAGTCGCTCATAGCCGATATGCTTCAGATAGCCGACTTAGAGGGCTACAAGGTCGTCGAGGACGAGGCCGTAAACGTCAAGGATATCGCCGAAAGGGTAAGCCTTTCTTACGCGCCCGTAGCGTTTGCAAAAAAGATAACGCTAAAAACGTCGCTAAAAGACGGCGTAATATTCGCCAACGGCGAAAAAATAACCGAGCTTATATCAAACCTCGTCGACAACGCGATAAAGTATAACAATCAAAACGGCTCCGTCGAAATCTGTACGGAGGATTTGGGCGGCAGGGTCGTTTTGACCGTCAAGGATACGGGCATCGGCATACCGCAGGAGTATATCGGCCGCGTTTTTGAGCGGTTTTTCAGAGTTGACAAGGGGCGGTCAAAGAGCGTCGGCGGCACGGGTCTCGGGCTTTCTATAGTAAAGCATATAGCCACGCGCTAC
Organism: Clostridiales bacterium; assembly: GCA_031273825.1. Lineage (GTDB taxonomy): Bacteria > Bacillota > Clostridia > Christensenellales > JAISNN01 > JAISNN01. The sequence goes on along the minus strand of JAISRB010000031.1, from coordinate 3,431 downwards.
AACGCCGAAATATCGATAGAAAGCGCGGAAAGAGCCGGCACGACGATAAGAGTCGCGTTTAAAAAATAAAGACCGCGTTTTCGCCGCTTAGGGGTTGCGCGAACGCGCAAGCCGTAAGTTATGAACGCCGTGATAATATCGGCAATAATATCAGCAAGGCTTGCGCGCTCGCGCAAGCCTTAAATTTTAAAAAGCTATTGACTTTTGAGGCGATAGGCGTTATAATTATAGGCGAAAAATAATTTTTAGGAGATTTTGACTTATGGCAAAGGATAAGGCTAAGTCTAAGACCAAAAAACCGCGCAGGTTTTTGAAAACCCTGCTGATTATCGCGCTTATAGGCGCGACGCTGCTCGGCGGCGGAACGCTGGCCTTAAACCGCGTCATAGAGGGGCTTGACCCCGCTGTCGGGTCGCAGATATGGCCGACGCTCATATATATGCCGGGCGCGCTTATTACATATCCTTTTAAGCCCAAGACAAACGCGGCGGTGACCTCGGCAAAGACCAAGGCGGGCGGCTTTATCAAGGGCGTTTGTCACCCGAACAAGGATTACGAGCTGATAAAGGGCGCGGGCATAGAGTGGGATCGCGCCGATATTCCTTATCCGTTTGACATAGACGGAAACATAAGGCCGAGATATGAGGAATGGAAGGAGGAAATGCGCGGTTACGTCGATAACGGCATAGATATCTTTGCCGTCACGCCCTTTCCGGAGGACTTTTTGAACGTCGGCATAGACCCGCGCCTTCCCGAAAACGGAGACAAAATCAAGGCCGTCGCCGAATTTTTGGTCAAGGATTTGACCGGGCTTGTCAAGGGTCTGCAGATAGCCAACGAGCTGGGCGTCGCGAGGTTTATGTATCCTCTGACGACGACGGCGCAGGCGGTTTGGTTTATGGGCATTCAGCTTGAGGCTATCGCGCCTCATAAGGGCGATATCATAGTCGGATACAATTCGGCGGGGCCGCAAGCCGATCAGCACAGCGCGATGAAGCCTTATCACAAATATTGCGATTATGTGGGCGTAGATATATACGCGGGTTGCTTTGACGGCGGCATATCGATTATGAACAGCATAGAGATATTCGACCTCATTCCGGCGTATTTGTGGAGTCTTACGGGTCTGCCCGTCATAATTTGCGAATTCGGATATATCAGCGGCGGCGAGCCTAAAACCGAGGAGGAGCGTCTGGAGATTTTGAGAGAATACGGCTATAACTCAGAGGAGGAGGCAAAGGCCGACATAGAGAATTTTATAGAAAAGCGGCCCGAGAGCTTTCAAAGAGAATTGAGAAAAAGCGGCGGCTCCGACCCCGGCGGCTATCTTTTCAGCGACATGGTTCGCGGACATCTATACCGCGAATTGCCGGAGGGCGTGGCAATCAAGGGCTATCCGCATACGCCGCAGGGGCAGGCCGATTTTTATGCGTATATGATACCGCGCTTGGCCTCAAGACCGTATATCCTCGGCACGTTTATATATTCGTGGAGCGACAGCGAGCGTTGCTACGTCTGCGGCTTTGAGGACTGCCCGATCGAAACGCGCTGGGGCTTAGTCGACAACGACGGACACAAAAAACCGTCCTACGACGCGGTTCGCCTTGCGTTTGAGAAAATAGCGTAGCGATCAGCGGCGGTAGTTAGCGGTCAGCGGCGGTAGTTAGTGGTCAGCGGCGGTAGTTAGTGAGCAGTAGTCAGTGGTCAGCGGCGGTATTTAGCAGATAGTGTGAGTTAGGCACGGTTGTAGGGGCGGCCGCCCCCGGCCGCCCGAATTGTTTGGTTTTGTACGACACAATTTATTGTGCGCGAAACCGTTATTTTCGGGCGGCCGAGGCGTCCGCCCCTACGATTCCGTCATGTTACCGTGTGTTGACTAATCACAGCCGCCGACCACTGTTGACTAATCACCGCCGCTAACCGATATTCACTAACTCCCGACCACTAATCACTAACTCCCGACCACTTGCTTTTAATCAAAATATATGTTATAATATCAAAAAACGGTAAAGGAGCTATACGAGATGTTTGAATTTAGCGAAAACGACAAGGCTTTGAGTCACCTCACAAACGGCGGCGCGTTTTTGACGGCCGGCGGAACTCCGAACGTCATGACTATAAGCTGGGGAATGCTGGGCGTTCTCTGGGGACAAAAGGTTTTTTTGCTGCCCGTCAGGCAGTCGAGATATACAAAGGTCAAGCTTGACGAGTCCGACGAGTTTACCGTCAGCGTTCCGTTTAGCAAAATGGGAAGGGAATTGGCGTTTTGCGGCTCGCGCACGGGCAGAGATACCGACAAGCTTTATGAAACCGCTCTGACCGCCGTCAAGGCAAGGAGCGTCGGCACGTCTATAATCGACGGTTGCGACTATTATTTTGAATGCTCGGTTCTTATGAAAATTCCGCTTACGGAAAAGCTGATAAGAGAGGAGTTGAGCGGAAAGCTTACAAAATTTTATTCTGGAGGAGACTATCATACGCTTTATATAGCGAGGGTAGTCGACGAATATAAAAGCCGTTAAAAAAAAATCGCATACGGCGCGATAAAAAGCGAAAAAAACCGCTTCGGGGATATATCAAAAAAAACGGGGTAAGGACGGAAAACTTTAGATGGCAAAAATTAACGCGGCAACAATAAGGCGGACTCTGTCCGACGCCGTAACCGACGTAAGGGTGCATTGGAAAAAGCCGGCCCGCGGCAAATATGTCTCATATAAAGAGATGCTCGCCTTTAGCATCGGCGGTTTCGGCAAGGAGCTGGTCGGAAACCTCTTCAGCTACTTCGGGCTGGCGGCGGGGAATACGCTCCTGGCTATGCTAATCGGCATACGCCCGACGCATATATTTTATATGTCGACGGCTATGACGATAATAAACGTGCTGGCGTCTATTATCAGAGCCAAAATCGTAGACAACACGCGCACGCGCATGGGAAAATTCAGACCCTACATACTTTTTGCCGGCTTTCCGATTGTCGCGTGGTGTATAGCGTTCTTGTTTTTGCCGTTTAAGACAATGACGTATTCGCAAAACCTCATAGTCGTTTTTGTCTTCGTTCTCGTGCAGTCCTTCGGGTCGGCGTTTTATAACGACACCTTTAACGATTTGCGTTCGGTTATGTCGCCCGACTCGAACGAGAGGGCGAGAATATTCTCGATAACAAGTATAATGACGTCGGTCGCGCCGACGATAACGGGAATTCTCATTCCCTTTTTGGTCGATAAAATACCCGACGGCTATCTCAATATCGACACCTACAAGTGGGTCATAGCTCCGCTTGCGATAATAGGAATATTGATGGCTCCCGTCACGGCTCTCGGCACAAAGGAGAGAATTATCACCTCCAAGGCCTATAAGCCAAAGGTTCGCGTCTTTAAGGAAATAATTCAGATATGCAAAAATAAATATTGGTGGATAAGAAACATATCGGG
>JAISRB010000029.1 GCA_031273825.1 Clostridiales bacterium | reverse complement strand
TTCATGCCCACGTCGATTACTACCGCTCCGTCCTTTATCATATCCGCGGTTATAAGCTTGGCGCGTCCTATAGCCGCGACGACTATATCGGCGTTTTTGACGGTTTCTTTCAGGTTTTTAGTTTTGCTGTGACAAATCGTCACCGTGGCGTTTTCGCCGAGAAGCAGCATGGCCATAGGCTTTCCCACCATATTGCTCCGCCCTATGACGACGGCGTTTTTGCCGGCGATTTCAACGCCCGCCGACTTGATAAGCTCGATGACGCCGTTGGGAGTGCAGGATATCAAATCGGGAACGCCCTGAAGCAACAGCCCTTGCTGCAACGCGCTAAGCCCGTCTACGTCCTTTGAGGGGTCGATAAACGGCAAAATTTCGTCCGCGTCAAGCCCCTTAGGGAGCGGCAACTGAACCAAAATTCCGTCGATATTTGCGTCGTCGTTAAGCTCCGCGATAGCCCTTATCAGCGTGTCGCGGTCTGTGTCCGCGCCGAATTCCTTGTGAACGGAATAAAACCCGGCCTCTTGACACGCCGTGATTTTGTTGCGGACGTATATCCTGCTCGCTTGGTCGTCGCCGGCGATAATGACCGCAAGCCCGGGCATTCTGCCGTATTTATTTTTAAGCTCCTCGGCCTCTTGCTTTATCGCGGCTCTAATCCGCTGTGAAAGCGCCCTTCCGTCTATGACGTATGCCATATAATATTACCTCTTTATAAAAAAAATGTTTTTTTAAAAACCACCGTCAGCCGTTATCGGTTTCTTCAGCGCAGATTACAGCGTAGTCGTCCTCCGCTAAGGCGGCTTGGCTTTTTGGTGACGCGCCGCGGCTTTTGATATAGCCCGCGAGAACGCCGTTGACATAAACGCGGCTTTTTTCGGTGGAAAATTTTTTGACTATGTTGACAGCCTCGTTAGCCGAAACCGTCTCCGGAATATCCGCGCATTGCTCTATCTCATAAAAGGCTATTATGAGAGCCGCCAAATCGGTCTTAAAGAGTCTGTCAAGCTTAAAATCTATGATATGCTCCGAAATTTTAGAGACAAAGCCGTCATAGCCGTCTATGATTTTTTCGTAGCCCGTTCTTATATAAGCCTTATCGTCGTCGCTCAAATTGTTGTCTATAAGCATAAGCTCGAGCGTGTCGCCGTTCGCGCTTTTCAAAAACAAATATTCAAAGACCATCTGATAAAGTATTTCTCTGGCAACCTTTCTGCTCATATTCCGTCCTCAATGTTTTTTTGCGGCAAACGCATAAAAATGCGGTCGTCACGGTTTTTCCGTCACATCGGCATTATGACGCTTATCACGTTGACGTTGACCTTTTCGACCTTGTATTTGGTGCGGCTTTCAACGCTCTTTTTAATTTTTGTCTGAATGTTATAGGCAAGCTCGGGTATGTTGCAGTTGTAGTCCGCGTTTATATTGACGTCTATAAAAACCTTGTCGTCGGAAAAGTAAACCTGAAAATGTCCGCCTCCCGCGTCGTTCAAGGGCGAGACTCCGTCCACCTCGCCGATGGCCGTTCCCGCGATAGACGCTATTATGCCCTCGTCGTGACTTTGGTTTGAATTTCCTCTTTTTTTAGCCATAATAATTTCCCCGCCGGTCTTTTTATCTCTTAAAATAGTCCTCTATGTCGCCTATGGTCTTGATTTTTTCAAGCTCGTCGTCCTTTATCTGAACGCCGTATTTGTCCTCAAGCTTCATAAGTAAATCGATAAGGTCAAGCGAATCGGCGTTTATGTCGCTCAATATGTTGGTATCGCGCGTCAGCTTTGACTTGTCAACCTTAAATTGCTTTGAAATCGTGTCTTTTATTTCTTCAAACATTTTTATTTGCTCCTTTATAATAAAAATCTTTTTTTGCCGCCGTCCGTATCGCCGTCCGAAATTCGGACATTTGTACGCCTCGGCAACCTATTATTGATATTATAACACAAACGCCGTTTATTTTCAATTAAACGGCGCAAGTATTTAAAATTTTTTATGGCTTACGCATTCGCGCAAGCCATATTAGGGGAAACATGCTCGTTCCGCTTGACGCTACGCTCGCCGGATTTCCCCTCTTGCGGCAACAAGTTGCCGCAATTCACCCGACTTAAATTTCTTTTATGTTGTCCAGATATTCCTTTTGCATAGGATATTGGCTCTGTCCCAAGGAGCTTTCGAGGCTTCTTAGCGCGTCCTTTTCTCTCGACGAGAGATTTTTTGGCACCTCGACTATGACCTTGACAAATAAATCGCCCTTTGATTCCCTCTTAAACTGCTTTATTCCGTAGCCCTTTATTCTGAATTGCTGACCGGTCTGCGTGCCGTCGGGAATGGTAAACGAAACCGGCGATTCAAGCGTCGGAATGTAAATTTTGCAGCCTAAGGCCGCCTGCGTCATGGTTATCGGCACGTCTATATATAAGTCCGAATTTTTTCTGACAAACAGCTTGTGAGGCCGCACGCTTATGACTATTACGACGTTTCCGCTCCTGCCGCCGTTGATTCCGGCGTTGCCCTGCCCCTGATAATTCAAAATCTGACCGTTGTCTATTCCCGCCGGAATGGTGACGTTTATCGTCTTTAATTTTTTTACGCGTCCGCCGCCGTTGCACGACTTGCAAGGGTCGGTGACGACCTTGCCGCCTCCCCCGCACTGGTCGCAGGTCTTGCTCGTCGACATCTGCCCGAACGGCGTATTGAGCGTCTGTCTCAGCATTCCGCTGCCGCCGCACTTAGGGCAGGTCTTGACGGAGCTGCCGCTTTTTGCCCCCGTGCCTCCGCAATCGGAGCACGTTTCGACGCGGTGCACCGGAACCTCCTTGACACAGCCGAACGCGGCCTCCTTAAAGGTCAGCGTCAGTCTGACGGTAATA
>JAISRB010000131.1 GCA_031273825.1 Clostridiales bacterium | reverse complement strand
ATGCGCGGGTTTTTGGAGGGCGTGGTCAAAAACGGCGGGGGAAAGGCCGCCGGCGTTCCCGGCTACAGCATAGGCGGCAAAACCGGTACGGCGCAAAAATATGTCGGAGGCGCGATCGCCCAAGGCAAATATATCTCGTCCTTTGTCGGGTTTTATCCCGCCTACGAGCCGGAATACGTCATGATGTTTATAGTCGACGAGCCGGGAACGGGCGTATACTACGGGAGCCTTGTCGCCGCGCCGTACGCCGGCAAAATCTTTTCGGGGATATTTAGCTATCTGGGCATACCGCCGAGCCTGTCGGAGTCGGATATGGAGGCGATGAATCAATTTGAAATGCCCGACGTCCGCGGCATGGCCTATTATGACGCGGAAGCGTTGCTAAAAAAGCTCAAGATATTTTGTGAAATCGACGGCGGCGACGGGGATATAGTGACTTATCAAATTCCCGCGCCGGGGAGTATGGTGACTCAAAGGAGCATAGCCTATTTGGCGACGGAATAAGCGCAAAAACGAGAATACTATAGTCGCAACGGTATTCTAAAAAAGCGGCTAAACAGAGAATGCTTTGCGAAAAAATATAAGAAACGGAGCGTGAAATTATGAAAAGGCTTGACGGGCTTTTGGAAAACATAGACGTAATAGCAATGACCGCGGACAGGCTACAGTCCGTCGGCGGCGTCGCCGCCGACAGCAAAAGGGTAAGGCCTAACGACTTGTTTGTCGCAATCAGGGGCGGAGCGGCCGACGGAAACGACTATATAGGCGAGGCCGCCGCAAAGGGCGCGGCCGCCGTCGTTTCTGACGACGCAAAAAAAGCCGCGGGGTCGGGGTTGCCCTATGTCGCGGTCTCCGACGCGCGCGAGGCATACGCGTATATATCGAGCAATTTTTTTGACAATCCGTCAAGGGCTATGCGATTTATAGGCGTGTCGGGAACCAACGGAAAGACGACGACGGCGCATATGATACGCCACATTTTGAGCCGCAACGGCATAAAAACCGGGCTCGTCGGCACGCTCGGAAACATTGTGGACGAAAGGACGGAGGAGACGGACATGACGACTCCCGACCCTTACGAATTTTTTGCGTTGCTAAGGCGAATGGCCGATTGCGGCTGCGGCGCGGTCGTGTCGGAGGTGTCGGCTCACGCGATATATCTAAAAAAAATCGAGCCGGTAACGGCCGACGTCGCGGTGTTTACAAACTGTTCGCAGGACCACCTCGATTTTTTTGAAACCATGGAGAGGTATTCGGCGGTAAAAAAATCGTATTTCAAGAGAGATCGCGCGCGGACGGTCGTCGTCAACGCCGACGACGGGTTAGGCGTCGATATAATAAATACGTCGGACGCTAAGGTCGTCAGCTACGGGGTAAAAAATCCGTCGGACGTTTTTGCCGTCAACATAGGGCTTGCCGTCGGGCGATCGGCGTTTTATGCCAACGTCTTTGACGAGATAATCGACATAAGCCTGCCGTTGTCGGGGCTTTTTAACGTCTATAACGCGCTGGCGGCGATAACGGCGGCGAGGCTTTCGGGAATATCTCTGCCGGACATACGCGAAAGCCTGACGACGCTGCCCGAAATTCCCGGGCGGTTTAATATCATAAAGGGCGGCGGCCGCGATTTTATTCTCGACTACGCGCATTCTCCCGACGGCCTAAAAAAAGTTTTGACGGCGGCGAGAAAAATAACCAAGGGAGGACTGATAAGCGTATTCGGCTGCGGCGGCGACCGCGACAGGACAAAACGCCCGTTAATGGGGGAAATATCGGCGGTCTATGCGGATTTTACCATATTGACGTCGGACAATCCGCGGTTTGAGCGACCCGTTGATATAATAAGGGACATAGAGAAGGGGCTAAAGGGTATAACGACGGAATATTTGACGATAATCGACCGTGAAGAGGCGATAAAAAAGGCCTACGAATCGGCGAAAAAGGGCGACGTAATAGTAGTCGCCGGCAAGGGCGCGGAAAATTATATGGACGCTATGGGCGTAAAAACACCCTACGGAGACCGTGAAACGATATTAAAAATAATAGGCGGAACAAAAAATGGAGATATATAAACGGTTGATTTTTATTTTGCTCGCGGGGCTTGCGAGTCTTTTTGCCTCTATGATAATAGCCCCCGCGGTCATCGGACTCATGAGGCGGATAAAGGCGGGGCAGCCTATATTAAAATATCTCGACAACCACGGCGGCAAGAGCGGAACGCCGACTATGGGCGGATTTATTTTTATAATCCCCGCCGTCATAGCCGGAGTGTACTTCGGAGGCTTGGCGCTCGCGGCGGCTCTGACGGTTTCGGCCTACGGACTGATAGGCTTTCTGGACGATTTTATCAAGGTGAGATACAAAAAAAATCAGGGTTTGACGGCCCTTCAAAAGCTTGTAGGACAGCTCGGCGCGGCCGTTATAGTATCGTGGTTCGCCTACAAAAATCAATGGGTGGGCGACGTCATAAAAATACCCTTTACGGGAATTGAAATAAAGCTCGGAATTTGGTTTTTAGCCCTTTCGGTTTTTATGTTTTTGGCGACGGTAAACTCGGTCAACCTCACCGACGGACTCGACGGGCTTGCGGGAACGACGGGCTTTGTCGTCATGCTCGCGCTGCTCGCGTCGTGCGTCGTCTATTATTTTGAGGCCGATTATTACGGCGAAGCGGGGAGGGCGCGGGAGCTTTACGGGCTTGCGGGCTTTGCCGCGGTCTGCGCGTTTTCGCTCGTCGGCTTTCTTTGGCACAACGCAAGCCCGGCGAGGATATTTATGGGCGACACCGGCGCGCTGGCTCTCGGCGGCGCGGTTTGCTGCGCGGCGGTTTTTATGCGCAATCCGCTGCTTATCGCGATAATTTGCGCCGTCTATGTCTGGTCGTCGCTTAGCGTCATACTTCAGGTGGCAGGCTACAAGCTGACGGGCAGACGCTTATTCAAAATCGCGCCCTACCATCATCATTTGGAGCGCGGCGGCATGTCGGAAGGCAGAATAGCGACGGTATACGCCGCCGCGACCGTAGCCGCTTCGCTTGCCGGAATAGTAAGCGTATTGATGAATGTTCAATAAACCCGACGCGGCGCACAGTCGGCAAAGCAAGCAAAAATTCACCTCTTTTAGGCTATTATTTGCGGATTACGGCAAATATTGGAATACTGCGCGCGCACGGGTATTCCGATATTTGCCTATTTGTACAGTATTCTATTGCAATTTTTACTTTTTTTTAATAAAATACTATACATTAAGCTCTTTTTATGATATAATATAAAAAAGAAAATTTGCGTTGAAGCGCGCAATAAAAACGGGGCAACGGCGCGTTTAACGCCTAAATGGAGAAGTATAAAATGGCTGTAATTTTTTGCGATTCAAATTGCGAGCTTTGGCACGACAAAGCAAAGTCGCTCGGCTTAAAGGTAATAAAAATGCCTTACACGCTTTCCGGGCAGGAGTATTATTATGACTTAGGCGAAAAGACCGATTTCAAGGCCTTTTACGACGCCATGAGAAAGGGCAACACGCCTACGACGTCCGCGCTCAACGCGGAGGATTATAAGGAGTACTTCGAGCCTTATTTTAAGGCCGGGGAGGAAATTCTCTATATATCCTTTTCGAGCAAGCTTTCCGCGACGTTTAATTTTATGGAGCAGGCCGTCGCCGAGCTGAAACAAAAATATCCTAACGCGCGGTTTGTACGCTTTGACACCAAGGGCGTTTCTATGACGGCGGGAATTCAGGTATATCTCGCCGCAAGCTACTATAAAAGCGGCAAGACAATCGACGAAACCGTTGCGTACTTAGAGGAAATAACGACGCATATCTTTGCCGAGTTTCTCGTCGACGACCTCAAATATCTGAGAAGAGGCGGCAGAATATCCGGCGCGGCGGCTATTATGGGAACCATTCTGCAAATGAAGCCCATATTAAAGGTCAACTCCGAGGGCGAGCTTGCCAAATCGGCTACCGTCAACGGAAGGACAAAGGCTCTGACCTTCCTTGTCGAGCAGTTTAAAAGCAACGTCATAGAAAAGGACAAATATCCCGTCATAATCCTGCACGCCGACTGCGAGGCCGACGCGCTCAAATTAAAGGAAAGACTCATCGCCGAAAATACGGAGGGCGAGCTTGACATATGGATTCAGCCGGTAGGCCCGACGGTCGGAACGCATTGCGGCCCGGGAACTCTCGCGCTGATTTTTTATGCAAGCGGGAGATAATACATTTAAGGAACGGAAAGACTAAGCTATGTACTACGAGGACTGTATTTGCGGACTGACGCGGCGATTGCCGCTTTGTCCGGTAAGCGACGGGCTTTATATCGCGGCGTTTAATATGCTCGGCGACAACGCCCTGACTATAGCCGCGGCGAGGGCGGCCTTTGACAAGGTAAAGAACCTCGATTTCGACGTTATAGTCACCGCGGAATGCAAGGGAATAGCCTTTGTGCAGGAGCTTTCGCGTCTGCTTTTTGAGGCGCGGGGGCAAGCCTTTTTTGTCGTCGCGAGAAAGAGCGTCAAGCTGTATATGACAGACCCGATATGCGCGGAGGTAGATTCTATCACGACCGAGGGTCGCCAAAAATTATGGCTGTCAAAGGACGAGGCCGGCAAGCTTAGGGGCAAAAGGGTCATAATCGCCGACGACGTAATTTCTACCGGCAACACCGTCGACGCGCTTTATGAGCTGATAAGAGCCGCGGACGCGGAGAGCGTCGCAGCCGAGCTTTGCGTCTACGCCGAGGGCGGCGCGGTAAACCGGAAAAATATAATATACCTAAAACGTCTGCCGTTGTTTGACAAGGACGGAAAAAGCGTCTGAATAAGGCGGCGCGGAATGATAATATCGATAAAAAATATAAATATAAGATAAATTCAAAAGTAAAATGTGATCGGAGGTTTTTTATTTTTATGGATGCTACTACAAAGGCAAGTATCAATCTTCACGCGGTTTTGAGAAACATTCAAGACCTGTGCGAGATCGACAAAGAGGCGTCGCAGGTCGTCGCGGGCAAAAAGATAACCGTTAAGTTTTCGGTTAAGGGCTGCGAGCCTATGGCCTTAGCGTTTAACGACGGCAAGTGCAAATATTTGCGCGGCGAGGCCTTAAACGGAGAGGAGCTGAAGGGCGCGCTTAAATTGAGCTTTTCCTCGCCCGAAAAGTTTAATACGCTGATAGACGGCGGCAAGGTCGTTCCTATGTTTAACCTTTTGGGAATACCTAAGCTCGGCTTTGTTCTGAAGGATTTTGACGTAATTACCAAAAGGCTTGAATATTATTTGAGACCCGACCCGTCCAAGGTCGACGAGCTTTATGCCGACAAAGATTATTTTAAGGCCAACACCGAGCTTTTGGCGTATACGGCTTTTCACGCTCTCGCCGAAATCGCAAACTACGACCCCGTAGGCCGCGAAATTGCTCACAGAATGCCCGACGGAGTAATCAACGTCGAGATAAAGGACGGCATAGGCGTGGCGATAGCCGTCAAGGACGGAAGGCTTTCCGCAAGCATAGGCAGAGACCCTAAGCCGCGCGCAAAAATGGTCTTTGGAAACCTCGATGTGGTAAACCGCGTTTTGAACGGTAAAACCGACGCTTACAGCGCGATGGGCGCGGGGCTGTTTAACATAAGCGGGCTTATTCCGTTGCTTGACAACATGAATCATTTGCTTACGCTTGTCGCAAAATATTTAGGCTGATTTTTTTAGAGAGGAGATTTAACACATGAGCAAGGATAACTTAAACGTATATACAAGAAGCAGAGAGCTTTATAACAGAGCTTTAAACGTAATTCCAACGGGCGTTTACGGACATTTAGGCCCGTCAAACGGTTGCGCTATTCCGGTGGAGGCTTACCCTATCTTTTCTAAAAAAGCCAAGGGAACATATTTTTGGGACGCCGACGACAACAGATTTATAGACTATATGTGCGCTTACGGCCCGAACATTTTGGGCTACGGCGACAAGGAGGTCGACGACGCGGCTATCGCCCAGCTGAGAAAGGGCAACTGCGTCACCATTCCCGACGAGGTAATGGTCGACTTTGCGGAGCTTCTCACCCAAACGGTAAAAAAGGACTGGGCGTTCTTTTGTAAGAACGGCGGCGACGTCACAAGTCTTGCAATCATGACCGCGAGATACGCGACGGGCAGAAAAAAAATCGTCATGGTAAAAAACGGATATCACGGCGTCGCTCCGTGGACGCAAAAAATCGGCTACGCCGGCGTTTTGGAGGAGGACGTTTCAAACAATCTGTATATTCACTGGAACGACGTTCAAGAATTTGAAAATTTGATTAAGCAATATCCCGGGCAGATAGCCGCGTTTATTTCTACGCCTTATTATCACCCGACCTTTGAGGACAACAAGCTTCCCGCCGAAAACTACTGGAAACAAATGCGCGAGGTATGCACCAAAAACGGCATAGTCCTGATTATAGACGACATCCGTTGCGGCTTCAGACTCGATATCGAAGGCTCCGACGCGCGTTACGGCATTAAGGCCGACCTCATAACCTTTTGTAAGGCTATCGCCAACGGCTATAACGTGTCGGCTCTTTGCGGCGTAGATTCGCTCAAAGGCGCGGTGTCCGACGTGTTTTATACGGGAAGCTACTGGCTTTCGGCCGAGCCGTTTGCCGCCGGCGTAGCCTGCATAAACAAGATGAAAAGAGACAACACGATTTCGCAGCTGAGATTTATCGCCGACAAGCTCCACACGGGCATGAAGGAGGTCGCTAAGAAAAACGGCCGCGAGCTGATTATAACCGGCGAACCCGTCATGTGGTTTATGCGCCACGCCGACGACGAGAGCTTTTTTATGCATCAGGCGTGGGTCGCGGAGTGCGTAAAGAGAGGCGTTTTCTTTACTAATCATCACAATCACTTTATCAATTCGGCGATAACCGACGAGGATATCGCGTTTACGCTCGACGTCGCCGACAGAGCTTATAAGGCGATTAAGGACAAGTTTTAATTTTTGAAATTTAAGGGGAAACGCTATTAACCGGCGTTTCCCCTTGGTTTGTTTAGACACTAAAATTTTTTTTAAGGAGGACTTTGTAGGATTATGGGATTAACAAAGCAGGAATGGGTGGCGTTAGAAAAAAAAGCCGCCGAATTGCGTGACCTGTGCATTGACACCATCAACTGGGCGGGTAGCGGACACTGGGGGGGAAGCTCAAGCGTAGCCGACATTTTGACGTTGCTATACTATAAATACGCCAATTTTGACCCTAA
>JAISRB010000120.1 GCA_031273825.1 Clostridiales bacterium | reverse complement strand
AAGATAAGAAAAATTCACCCTACGCCAAAGCCGCCGCAGCTAATGAGGAGTTTAATTGAATTTTTCACAAAGAGCGGCGAAACGGTCTTAGACTATTTTATGGGCGTTGGCGGTTCATTGATAGGCGCGAGCTTATGCGGACGGAATGCCGTCGAAATTGATATAAACCCGCTTTATGTTGAAACATACAAAGAGGCAAACGCCGAATTGGGCTTGAAAGAGCAAGCGGCGGTGGTTGGAGATTGCGCGACACTACTAAACGATAAAACGGAAATGAGCCGGCTGCTTGGCGGCAAGTATGCGGGCATGATACTAATAGACCCTCCGTATGCAAATATGATGTCAAAGAAAAAGACTGGGGCGGATATAAAGGTTTATGGCGAAAAGGCGACTCCTTTTTCGGATTCGCCGTTGGATTTAGGCAATATGCCATATGGAAAATTTTTAACTACTTTTACGGATATTGTGCGGCAGTCGCTTATTTACCTAAAAAAGAAAGGCTATCTCGTCATATTCTGTAAGGATATGCAGCCAAAACTGAAAACGACAAATTTACTTCATGCGGCGATTATTGAGGCATTAAACGGCATAGACGGCTTATACTATCGCGGCTTAAAAATATGGGCAGACCAGTCGTCAAAGCTGTTTCCGTATGGGTATCCGTTCGATTTTGTGGCTAATCAGATACATCAATACATTCTGATATTTAGAAAGTATTAGACTGCTAAGCCGACCGCGCGAAAGGCTGATTTTATGGCGGCGGGCGCATTAGGATTCAAAATCACTTTCCCACCGGCGGCTACATATAGAAGCACATGGGGGTGCGGTAAAGCCGCTTTTTCTCCGCCGAAAATAGATAGCCAGCGGGATATTTTGTAAGCCGGATAGTCCGGCGTTATGTACTCGTTCTCGATTGAACCGTAGTCCTCGATTTCCTCCAAGCCTTTTGAAAGCGTTTCTATTTTCTTTCCTTCGATGAGATAAATTTCCTTGTCGGTATCGTTGCGAAGCACTAAATCCGGCAGATATAGATTCACGCCCGCCGCATCCTTTTTCGGCAAGGCGAACAGAGAACCGTTGCCGCGCCGATAATAGCCGCGCTCGCACCCCGCATGATTTTCATATATGCCGTGAATACCGGCATATTGTGCGGTTAGGTGAAGGAGAATAGAAGCAACTTTTTCTGATGTCTCGGAATAATTCCAGTACGCCTCCGGCATTGACACGTTTGCCGGCATCGTGATGCCGTCTAAGCTCATTCCGAGCTTTGCAAATAGATAAAGACCTTTATTCCGGCCTCTCGTTTTTGTTATATATTCCTGCTTTAAGCCGTGGCGCGTGATGGTGATTTTGCCTTGCCAACCGAGCTTGCGGAGTGTCGCGCCGATTAAGGATAAGCCGCCGATATTCGGGTCATGAGAGAGGGTATCGTTTTTGACAAGCCGCCCTGAAACGGTAATCTCGTTGTCGCTGATTTTCTTTATAAGAATCGGCACGTTTGTCGAATTAGGCAAATGCATTTCGCCTTTCTTTGCTATCAGCTCATCTATCGAGGTAAATGCTTTGAACGCACTGCCCATTGTCTTGCCGATAAAGCGAACGCCAAGGGTAAGCATCATTCCAGTGCCGAATACGTTCGTTGCTGTCGGCATTCTTTCAGCATCGGGAGTCATTTCCTCGTTATAAAGCATATACTTTTTCGCGTTCGGGCAGTAGTTATCTATGTACACGAATTTAGAAGCACGCTGATAGACCGCCGTGTTTCGGGAGCCGTCGTCGCCGGTTTTGGTTTCCTCAATCGCCATTAGAATACCGCTAACGGAATGGTCGTCCGGCACATTCTCCGAGCGGACAAGCAAATAGTCCACAAAACTTGAATTGCCGCTTACGATTTTGATTGTAATTTTGCCGATGTCGGTAATAGAAATATTCTCGACGGCATAGTCGAAAGTAAAAACGCCGTTAGCAAAAATAGGCTTGATTTTTAGCGAGTCATTAACAGAAATTGCCGCATTATATTCGCGGCAGTACTCTTCGAGTATTGTTTTCACGACAGAGTTCTTCGGTCGCTCTTCGGTCAAGACCCATAGATTTTGCATTTTCACCTCTCAAAGATATAAATATTCTACGTATATACTAACACAAACGCGGTGGTTTTGTCCATTGAATTAGGGCACAGGCGCAGGAGAATATTGTCGAAGCGTTGAAAAAGCTATTAGACGCTATAAACGTCGCTAAATTTTTTGTAATATAATCTTTTTATTATCTCAAAACGTGTTGCAACGCGGCCGATTGTATGATATAATAATTGTCAATGAAAACAAAAAAACCGTAGGCAAAAAAGCATAAGGATTTGACAGATGGAAAAAAAACCGCTCAAGTGGCTCAAAATAGACAATTCCGCGCGTATCTATCCTATGCTATACGGCAAAAAGACGCAAAATATTTTTAGGATATCGTGCGAGCTTGACCGCGAGGTAGACCCGGACGTTTTGACGAGGGCGTTGACGGATATTTTGCCGCGCTATCCCTCGTTTAACGTCAAGATGAGAAAGGGCTTTTTTTGGTACTACTTTGAGGAAAACTCCAAGCCGCCTCTCGTCTTTTTTGACGGCGACGTCAAAATAGACAACATAGATTTTGCTAAAAACAATTCGTATATATTCCGAACGACCTACTTTAACCGTGTCTTTTCGATTGATTTTTATCATTCGGTGACGGACGGCAGAGGCGGCTCAGAGTTTATCAAGGCCTTGCTGCTCCGGTATTTGGAGCTTATAGGCTGCGACGTAGACGGAGAGGGTATAGTCAAGCCCTACAATTCGCCGCCGACAAAGGGCGAGATAGAGGACAGCTTTTTGAACAACTACAGACCCGTTCCCATCAAGGATATCGAGCTTAAGGGCTTTTTGGGCGGGCGCGGATACGTCGTCAAGGGCGTTCCTCTCGACGATTCCGAATGCGGAATAATAAACGGACTGGCCGAAACGTCGGAAATCAAGCGCGTCGCAAAAAAATACGGCGTGACGGTGACCGCCTATCTCGGCGGCTTGTTTATGTATTCGATATACAAGACCAACTACGACGGCGAATATGACAAACGCCCGATAAAGCTGATGATTCCCGTCAATTTGAGAAAGATTTTTCCGTCAAAAACCTTGCGGAATTTTACCTTTGCGCTTATGGCGGAGGCTCCCGCGACCGGCGGCGAGCCGACTCTCGGATATTTTGTCGAATGCGTCGCCGCGCAGCTAAAAAAGGGTCTCGAACCAAAAAGCATCGCGACAAAGGTCGCGGGAAGCGTCAAGCTTGACAAAAATCTGCTCGTCAAGCTGCTGCCGCTGCCGATAAAATTTGCCGTATTCAGAGCGGGGCAGAGCATTATCAGAAAAATCAGCGGAAACACCGCCGTTTTGACAAACCCGGGAATAATAGAGATGCCCGAGTCGGTCAAGCCCTATCTAAAGCACATGAGCATGGTTTTGATTCCCATAAAGGACGCGTCGACGACGTGCGCCGTTTTGACCTATAACGGCGAAATGAGCCTGACGTTTTCGCGGCGGCACAAGGACGTCGAAATCGTGCGCGAGTTTTTTGGAGAAATGGTAAGAGAGGGCCTAAAATTTACTCTGACAAGCAACTACGCCGAGACGAAAGTTGAG
>JAISRB010000116.1 GCA_031273825.1 Clostridiales bacterium | reverse complement strand
CGGCAAATATTTTGAAGCCTATGTTAGCGCGCGGCGAGCTGCAGACCATAGGCGCGACGACGATAAACGAATACCGCAAATATATCGAAAAGGACGCGGCGTTAGAGCGCAGGTTTCAGCCCGTAATGGTCGACGCGCCGTCCGTCGAGGAGACCGTAGAGATACTAAAAGGCTTGAGAGACAAATATGAGGCGCACCACAAGGTTCAGATAACCGACGAGGCCATAACCGCCGCCGCCGTCATGTCGGACAGATATATAACCGACAGGTTTTTGCCCGACAAGGCAATCGACCTCATCGACGAGGCGGCGAGCAGAATGCGCATACAAGGCTATTCTAAGCCCGACGACATAAAAAAGCTTGAGGACAAGCTTGACACGCTCAACGCGACTTTGCGCTCCGCCATCAAAAAACAAGAGTTTGAAAAGGCCGGAGAGCTAAAAGAGGAACGCAAGGCTCTATGCGGCGAAATCAAGCTCAAGACGGACGAATGGAACGACAAGCTTGTCAACACCAAGCTTGCCGTCGGCGAAAACGAAATCGCCGACATAGTGTCGTCGTGGACGTCTATACCCGTCAAAAAGCTTGTCGAGGACGAGGCCGACAAGCTCATGCATCTTGAGGACACTATAAAAAAGCGCATTATAGGTCAGGACGAGGCCGTCGAATCGCTGGCTCGCGCCATACGCCGCGCGCGCGCCGGCATAAAAGACCCGAAGCGTCCGATAGGCTCGTTTATATTTTTAGGGCCGACGGGCGTGGGCAAGACGGAGCTGTCAAAGGCCGTCGCCGAGGCGATGTTCGGAGACGAAAATTTGCTCGTCAGAATAGATATGTCGGAATACATGGAAAAATACAACGTCAGCAAGATAATAGGCGCGGCTCCGGGCTACGTCGGCTATGACGACGGCGGTCAGCTTACCGAAAAAATCAGGCGAAAGCCCTATTCGGTGGTGCTGTTCGACGAGATAGAAAAGGCTCATCCGGACATATTTAACATACTTTTGCAAATACTTGAGGACGGCATTTTGACGGACGCGCACGGCAGGGTAGTCAGCTTTAAAAACACTATAATCATCATGACCTCAAACGTCGGCGCAAACGATATAAAAAACGCGCTCGGCTTTAACAAGGGCGGTGAGAGCCAATATGAGGATATGAAAAACAAGCAAATGGACGCCCTAAAAAACACCTTCAAGCCCGAGTTCATCAACCGCATAGACGATATCATCATATTTAGAAAGCTGTCAAAGGACGACATCAAAAAAATAGCGGCGATTATGATTGCCGGAATATCCAAGCGGCTCAAGGACAAAAATATCGTCATATCGATAACCGAAAACGCCACCGATTATCTCGTCGAAAAGGGCTACAACGCCGAATACGGCGCGAGAAATTTGCGGCGTACTATTCAAAAGATGATAGAGGACAAGCTTTCAGAGGAAATTATCGTCGGCAACTACAAGTTCGGAGACACGGTGTCGATAGACGTAGAAAACGACGGGCTTACCTTTAAGTCCGCCCCGTCCGAGCAGGGCTAAAAAAAGGCTTATGACGCCGCCCCTTACGGGTCGCGGCTTATAAAAAAAATAAACGACACGGAGGTAAAATCATGCGCATCGAAATCACCTGCAAAAACAACTATACGGCGGGCGAAAAGCTAAAGGAAATCGTCGCCAAAAAGGTCGAAAGACTCGGCAAATATTTTGACGGAGACCCGCTCGCAAAGGTCAATCTCGGCGAAAACGCGGCAAAAAAAAGCTACACTATGGAGATAACCATAAAGACGGGAAATACGTTTTTGAGAGCCGAAACGACAAGCGAAAATCAATATGATAATATCGATTTGATAATGCCTAAGATAGAAAAACAGATAATAAAATTCAAAACTAAGCGCGGCGAAAAGGCAAAAAAGAGCGGCGCGGCCGAGCTGCAATACCTCTTTATGAGCGGCTACGACGACTCCGCGGGGCTTCCTAAGGTGACAAAACGCAAGGCCATAGATTTGACGCCTATGACCGAGGACGAGGCGATAGAAAGCATAGAGCTTGTCGGGCACGACTTCTTTGTTTTTTCCAATTCAGACACCGGCTTTGTCAATATCGTATACAAGCGCAAGGACGGCGACTACGGCGTTATCGCGCTGAATTATTAGTTTTTTTTAGGTCAAAAAAGAATAGGGGACAAGGCGTTCTTTTTGCCTTGTCCCCGTGTTTTTTTGCGTCAAAATTTATAATATTTTTCCGTTTTTCATGCTGAAAGAGAGGGTTTTTTCCACTCCGTTTTCGGTGTATTCTATGGTATAAATATTGTTTTTGAATACTACGCCGCCGACCTTAATTTCGGGGTCTGAAAACATGTATTTGAGGATTTTCTTTTGCTCCTCGCCGTATCTGTTTACGTCGTCGGAGGTAAAGAACACGCCGCCGTTTAGCTTGATTAGTCTAGCCAGCAGCTCTTTTTGTGCGGCGGTCATGTTTATATTATAGTCGCGCAGCAAAAACACGTCGGGGTCGTTCATGAATACGCGCTTGTTGAGGTGTCTGCGGTTGATTCCGTTGTGAACGGCGTTGCGCGTGTTGACGTCCTCGCGCGTCGTCACCATTCCGAATATAAACTGACTCCACGACAGCCCCATATCCGCGCCTATGCGCATATATTCGACCTGATTGACGCAGGGCATTATAGGAACGCCGCAACCCAAAATCTCCTTGTCGCCGACGCATTCGCGAATCAACTGCATGGCGTCGAACATGTTTTCGGCGCGCGTTTTGCCGTTTAGCGGCAACACGCTCGCGGCGTAGAGAAAATCGAGCTTTACGAGGTCGTAGCCCCATTGATTGAGAACGACGTCAAAAAAATTCTTTATGTGAGCGCGAACCTCGGGCAGATAAAAGTTGAGTCCATAAAAGCCGCCCCAATTGTGCCCGATTTTGCGGTTTTTGCCGTCGGGATTTTTTATAAACCATTCGGGATGCTCTGCAAGTATCTTTGAGTCGTGCTGAGCGGCGAGGGGAGCCAGCCAAAGACCGGCCTTTAGCCCTTTTTTGTGAATAGCGTCGGCGATGACCTTCATGCCGTCGGGGAATTTTTTTGAATCGATACTAAGCCAGTCGCCGACGGCGGTTTGAAAGCCGTCGTCTATCTGAAAGGCGTTTATCTCCGGCGCGGCCGCGCTTAGCGCGTCGAGGTCGCGGAGTATGATATCTTGATTTATGTTTGAATAGTAGTTATACCATGAGGTGTAGCCCTTGAGCGGCGCAACTGCGCGCGGCTTTGCGCCGAGTCTGTCAAAATAGGCGTCAAAAACCTCATCGTAGCCGCCGTCTTTTATAAACAGCGAAAAAACGTGATATTCGCCGTCTATGATTACGCCCTCCAAATCCTTTTCGATTTTTAATATTCCGGCGGGCATGTCGGCGTATATGACGGTGTAGCCCGTGCGCTCGTTAAGAGAGCCTATGAGCGTCAGCTCCGCATCGTTCTTTAGGTAGGTATAAGACACGCTGTGAAAAAATCCCGTGCGGCGTTCATAATTTGCGTATAGATAATCGCCGGCGTTGACGTATACGTCGCCGATAGGCTCGGGCGATTGCTTTTTAAACATGCTCGCGCCGTTTGAGCCGGTCAGCCTTTGCCAAAACTGAAATTTGCTCTTGTCCTTTCCGACGGCGCCTAAGTCGCGCATTTTGTCGGAGCGGCGGTATTCGCGGGTATCCGTCCACGATTGATGCCCGTTGCCAAAAAACACCGTGTCGGGCTTAAACCCGTATCTCTCGATAAGCCCGATTTGGTTGATTTTTATCGGCCTTGCCGTCTTTATAAAAATATCCAAAACTCCGTTATTCGAGCCGTCGGCGTTGCCGTCAAAATGTCTTTCGACGACGATATCGTCGTTGGAATCGTCGGTAAACAGTTCGTCGCCGCCGTCCGTAGGCGTATATTTTATGTATAAATCGGCGTTATCTAATATCATTTTTTTTTAACTCCTTTTTTTTAATCAAGCTTCCCCAAAAAAATTGCACCGTCAAAACAATTATAATATATATTCTAACACAAGCGGCAAATCAAAGTCAAACGTATTGTTTGCGCAAAAAGCAATTTATCTGAATTTAGTCTTTTTAACAGCGTCAAAAACAGGGAATACGCCTATTGCGATATCAATATTTGACTTTGCAGCTTGATGATATCGATGATGTTATCGGTCAGATTGATGATAAGATAGTTGAGGTTGACGCGGTTTTGGCGGAATTGGGGTAAACAAAAAAAGAGAGAAAATCTCTCTCTTTTTGTCTCAGTCTATGCGATGCTACTCTTTTTATAGCAATTTCAGCCAATACACTTCTGAGTGCCGTTTTTCATTTTAAACGGTATCCGTGTCAGGACATCGGCAAGTATTATTATATATGAGGTGATTGAAAATGTCAAGTACTTTTACAAAAAATAAAAAAGAATTAGCGTCTTTGCGGCTTTTATCTATTGACGCTGTTGTCGGAATTGGGGTAAACAAAAAAAGAGAGAAAATCTCTCTCTTTTTGCTCCAGTCTATGCGATGCTATTCAGGATAGCAATTTCAGCCTAGGCACTTCTGGACGCCGTTTTTCAGTTTAAACGGTACTTGTGACAAAGCATCGGCAAGTATTATTATATAGGAGGTGAGTATAAATGTCAAGTACTTTTACAAAAAATAAAAAAGAATTAGCGGCATTGCGACCGAGGAGATTTGGAAAACCGAACGGAGATTACAAAAAAAAGGGCTAAGTCAAAAAAATTTTTAACGGTTCGGGTGTTTAATTGCTTTTTGATTGAGGGAGGTGATATCTATAACTATTCGTAAAAGAATGCTTTTACGAATAGATATAGCGTTTTTGGGGTTTTTGAGACCCGAATACGAATAAATTCTTTAAGCGTTTGAGTTTTCTTGCAAATTTGATTTTTAGCTTACTACAAACGGCATTTTTTGTTTTTCGTTTTATATGGTTTCCAGATATTTCAGCGCGGCTATTTTGACGTGCTCATAAGTCAGGCCGCCTTGCAGATATCCTATATAAGGCTTTTTTATCGGAGCGTCGGCTGACAGCTCAATCGACGCGCCGCCGACAAAACAGCCCGCCGCCATGACGACCTGATGCTCGTAGCCCGGCATGTCCCACGGCTCGGGCGTCGCAAAGCCGTCCACCGGCGACGCATTTTGTATGACCTTCATAAAGCTTAACAATCTATCCTTGTCGTTAAATTTTATCGACGTTATAATGTCGAGCGGACGGCTTTTTCGCCTTGGCATGGTCTCGTATCCCAAAGCGTCAAACAACGCCGTCATGAGCGCGGCGCCCTTAGAGGCGGCCGCGACGACTGTCGGCGCGGCGAATAAGCCCTGATAAAACGGCAAATATCCGCTTATAAACGACGTTATTTCTACGCCTATCGACGGAGCCGTAAGCCTATATGAGATTTTTTCTACAAGCCGGCTTTTTCCGGCTATATATCCGCCCGTCGGCGCAAGCCCGCCGCCCGGGTTTTTTATCAGCGAACCGGCTATTATGTCGGCTCCTGCGTCGGTCGGTTCTTTTTCGTCGATAAATTCTCCGTAGCAGTTGTCGACGACTATGACCGCGGAGCCGTCGGCTTGCTTGATTGTTTGACACAAGGCTTCTATTTCGCCGATCGACAGCGCGTCGCGCCATTCATAGCCCTTAGAACGCTGCAAAAATACGACCTTGCGAACGTCCTTATAGGTCGTTTGCAAAGCGGTTTTTAAGGCCGCAACGTCGACCTTGCCGTCTTTCATGTCTATTTGCGCGTATTTTATTCCGTAATCGGCAAGCGAACCGTTTCCGCTTAGGCTTATCACGCCGCCGAGCGTGTCGTAAGGCTTGCCGGTTATCGACAAAAGCAAGTCGTTCGGGCGCAAAAGTCCGAACAGCGCAACCGTCAAGGCGTGCGTGCCCGACGCTAAATAAGGCGAAACTATGGCCGCCTCGCTTCCCGTAATGTCCGCGAACAAGCAATTCAGCGCGTCTCTGCCGGCATCTCCGTAGCCGTAGCCCGTACTGCCAAAAAAGTGCCTTTGAGAAATCCGGTTTTTGCGGAAGGCTTTCAAGACCTTATCAAGGTTAAAAAGCGCGGTTTCGTCAATTTTTTTATAGACGGCTCTTAACCGGTTTTCTATGTCGTTTATAAGCTTCAGAGCCTCTAAGGTTTGCATTTTTTATTTCCAGCCTTTCTTTTATTTTGTATGAAGTATTCTATTAGCGGAAGTATTCTACAAAATGCTATTTTGTAGAATACTGTTCAATATGCCGTCGTAAGCGTCCGTGCCTTCGCCGGCGTCGACCCGGATTATATTGTTATATCTTTTGAACCACGTAATTTGCCGTTTGGCGTAATTTCTCGTGTGACGTTTTATTTGCTCGACGGTTTCGGCAAGCGGCGCCGTTCCCGAAAAGTAGGCTTTGAATTCCTTGTAGCCGATCGATTGCATACTTTGAGCGTCAAAGCTAAGACCGGAGCTTAGCAAGCTCTCTATTTCTCCGACGAGCCCGCTTTTTATCATGCCGTCGACGCGTTCGTCGATTTTTTGATACAGCTCTTGTCTGTCGCGGTTGAGTCCGAAAAAGATATATTCGTCCTGCCCGTAATAGGGCTTTGAGTTGAATTCGTCGCCGTCGGGTTTTTTGCCGGTCAGAGCCGTCTCAAGGGCGCGGATTACGCGCTTTTTGTCGTTTGCGTGAGGCTTTGCGGCGGAGGGGTTTAGGCGGCTCAGCTCCGACAGCATCGCGTCGCCGCCGATTTCGTCATATTGCGCCTCGAGCCTTTTTCTCAAAGCGCAATCTCCGCCCGATTGCGAAAACGTCATGTCATAAAGCAACGAATTTATATATAGACCCGTGCCGCCCGCGACTATCGGCGTAACGCCGCCGTCTCTCAGGTTTTCGATTATTTTCCGCGCGTCTTTTTGGTATAGAGCCGCGTTGTATTCGGCGTTCGGCGGCAAAAAGTCTATCAGATGATGCTTAACGCCCCGCATTTCGGCTTGATTCGGCTTTGCCGTGCCGATATTCAAGCCCTTATAAATTTGCATGGAATCGGCCGACACGATTTCGCCGTCGATTTCCTTTGCCAGCTTAACCGCCGCCGCCGTCTTGCCACTTGCCGTCGCGCCGGCTATTATTATGATTTTAGGAGGCTTACGCGGCATATTACAAAATCCTCTTAAACATTTTATCGAGCTGATTTTTGGAAAAGGTTATAAATATCGGACGGCCGTGCGGGCACGTCGGAGCAAGCCCTGCGCTTTTTTGCCTTAGCAGCTTGACGAATTCCGCGAGCTGTAAATCGTTAAAAGAATCTCCCGACTTTATCGAGCTTTTGCAGGCCGTTTGAATGATTTTTTCCTCCAAAAAATCGCCGTCGCGGCGTATGTCTTTTATCTCGGACAGCAAACCGTCTATAAATTTTTTTATGTCTATATCTATAGGCGCGGCGGAAATTTTATAGTCATTGCCGCCGAAGCCGTCTATCTCAAAGCCCAAGCCGTTCAAATACTCCTTTAGCCCCTCGATAATTTCCGCTTCGGCGTGGTTTAAGCTAAAAATATAGGGCTGCATAAATATCTGTGCGTTCGCGCTCCTATCGCGCGCCTTCAGGCGGTCGTAGTTTATTCTCTCGTGGGCGGCGTGCTGGTCTACGACGTACATTTGCCCCGTATATTCAAATATTATATAGCAATTCAAAACCTGTCCGACAAGCCGTCCGCCGACAAAATCAAACGCGCCGCCGTCGGATTCATCAAAGAAATTTATTTCCGCGGCCGCGGCTTGTCGATCATACGCGTCGCTTTGGATCCGCCCGTCGGGCGGCTTTTGCGGCTTATCCGCGGGCGTTTGACGGTCGCCGCCTTGATTTTCAAATAAATACGGAGGTGTTACAAACGGCGAAGTATTCTCGTTTAGCGCATTTTGTGAAATACTTCGTCTATAGGAGCTAAATCCGCCGCCGTCGTTTCGTCCGAGATTTTTTAACGACTCTATATTTAACGGAGCGGCCTTGTAAGAAACGCGCCCGTCGGCTTTGCCGACCGGTTCGGCGTCGTATTCCGCCGTTTTGCCGCCGCTTTTATCATCGTCGCCGCGTTGGGCTTGCGCCGTTTCGCCGCCGATAGGTTTCGCCGTATCAAAAACGCCGCCGCGCCCGTCGTCACTTATAACGAGTCGTTCGGCTTGAGGATTTTTTACCGCGTAATCGACGGCGTTTTTGACGGCGCGGTACACAAACGCGAAAACCGCCCGTTCGTCACGAAATCTGACGTCGTTTTTTGTCGGGTGCGCGTTGACGTCTACGCCGTCAAACGGCAATATCAAATCGAGTATAAAAATCGGAAAGCACCGCTTCATTATATTTTCGCCGTAGGCCTTTAGAGCCGCGGTCGAAACCGTCAGGTTTTCGACTATCCTGCCGTTGACAAACAGCGTCTGATAGCTTTTGTTGGGCTTATAAAAGCCCGGAGCGGAAATAAATCCGCTTACGCGGTACGCGCCCTCCGTATGCCGCAGCTCTATGAGGTTGTCGGAGATTTCCTTGCCGTAGACCTCGTAGACGGCGTTTTTGAGGCCGCCGCCGTCGGTTTTGTATATGATTTTTCCGTCGGCCTTGTATGTGAACGAAAGCTCGGGATACGCCAAAATAAATCTCGTCATCAGCGACGATATATAGCTCTCCTCGGTTTTTGCCCGTTTCAAAAAGTTTAAACGCGGTTTAGTATTATAAAAAAGGTCGTTTATCGTAATACTCGTGCCGCGGTTTGCCGCCGCGTATTCGATTTTGCCGAAAGCTCCGCCCTTTATCTCCATGCGGCGCGCGGCGTCCTGCCCGTCGGGCTTAGACGTTATTTCAACGACGGACACCGACGCTATACTCGGCAACGCCTCGCCGCGAAACCCGAGCGACGATATGGTAAACAAATCCTCCGCATTCAAAATCTTGCTTGTCGCGTGAGGCAAAAAGGCTTTTTTTAGGTTTGTTTCGTCGATTCCTATTCCGTCGTCCGAAACCCTTACGCTCTTTATGCCGCCGTCGGTAATTTCTACGGTTATGTCGTTTGCGCCCGCGTCTATCGCGTTTTCGACAAGCTCCTTGACGACGGACGACGGACGCTCGACGACCTCGCCGGCCGCGATTTTGTTGTATACCGAGCTGTCCAAAATGTTTATATTAGGCATTTTTCCTCCGAAAATAGAATACTTCGCCGTGCATAGTATTCTATAAAGGCTTATTTTTTGATTAATTCCTTTAGGTTGCCGAGAATCGTCAACGCCTGAATCGGCGTGCACGTGTCAAAATTTGTGTCGGCTATGACGTTATAGATTTCGTCCTTGACCCTCGATTCGTCGTTGCGCTCCTCTATAAAGTTTAGCTGACGGACGTTTTTGTTGGCGTTTGACGCTTGCATCATCAGGGCGTTTGCGTCTCTGTTTATGTCAGATTCCTCAAGCTTTTTCATGAGGGTTTCAGCGCGGTCGACGACGGCCTTCGGCAGGCCGGCAAGCGACGCGACCTTTATGCCGAAGCTCTTGTTTGCGCCGCCTCGCGCGATTTTATATAAAAAGTGAATTGTATTGTCGATTTCTTTGACCAAGATTTTATAATTTTTTACGCCGCTCAACATTCCCTCAAGCTCCGCGAGTTCATGATAATGGGTCGAAAACAGCGTCTTTGCCTTTGTGTTCGCCGACAGATATTCCAAAATCGCCCACGCTATAGACAGCCCGTCGTATGTCGACGTTCCGCGTCCTATTTCGTCGAGAATCAAAAGGCTCTTGTCGGTCATGTTGTTTAATATGCCCGTCATCTCTATCATTTCGGTCATAAAGGTGCTCTGACCGAGGCCTAAGTCGTCGCTCGCCCCTATTCTTGTGAATATCCTGTCGGTCAACGCTATGCTCGCCGATTTTGCCGGAACAAAACAGCCGATGTGCGCCATAAGCGTTATGATTGCCGTTTGGCGCATGTATGTGCTTTTACCCGCCATATTCGGGCCGGTTATTATGAGTATGCGGTTTTTGTCGTCGTCGAGCAAGGCGTCGTTGGGAATAAAGTCGTTATTCATCAAAGCCTTGACGACGGGATGCGCGCCTTGCTCTATGGATATTTCCTTGATTTTTTCGTTAATTACGGGCTTTACAAGCTTATGTATTACCGAAACCGCACTAAACGAGAGTATTACATCACACATAGTAATCGATTGCGCGCTGTCCTGCATGTCGCCTATGACCAAATTCAACCGTTCCTTTATTTCTGCAAACAAGCGCGCTTCAAGCTTAAGACTTTTCTCCTCCGAGCCTAAAATCCTGTCCTCGATGTTTTTTAGCTCCTCGGTTATATATCTTTCGCCGTTGACTATGGTTTGCTTTCTCATATACCGATAAGGCACAAGCTCCTTGTTTGAGCTTGACACCTCTATATAATATCCGAATACCTTGTTAAAGCCTATCTTTAGGTTTTTTATCCCCGTCGCCGCGCGCTCCGCCGTCTCTAAGTCGGCGATCATATTTTTGCCGTTTCTTCCCGCTCCGCGGTATTCGTCAAGCTCGGCGTTAAAGCCGGTTCTGATAAAATAGCCGTCCTTTAGCTGCGGCGGGTTTTCGGCTATCGCCGATTTTAGCAACGTTCTTGTTTCCGGAATAAGCTTTATATGCCGCCCTATATTTTTTAACAGCCGGCTTTCGCAGTCCTCGAGCGTCGTCTTGATTGACGGAAGCGCGTCGAGAGTTTCGGCTATCGCGGCGCAATCGCGAGGCGTCAGATTTCCGTATGAAATCTTTCCGGCAAGACGCTCGAGGTCTCTTATACCCTTTAGCTTTTCGGTCAGCCCGTTTCTAAGCCGCGCGTTTTTTGTCAGCTCCCCGACCGCCTCTAATCTTTGGTTTATTTTGTCCGAGTCGCAAAGCGGATTTTCTATAATCTGTCTCATTTTTCTCGCGCCCATATTTGTAACGGTGCGATCGAGCAGCCATAGGAGCGTTCCCTTTTTGCGTTTGTCTCTTATGGTCTCCGTCAATTCGAGATTTCTCCGCGTGTTGTTGTCGAGAATCATTCCCGAATTTTCGGAGACGTAATTTATCTTGTTGAAGTGTATCAGCTGCCGCTTTTGCGTTTCGTTGAGATATTCCATGAGCGCGCCGGCCGCCGATACCGCATATTTTTTGTCGGGCAGTCCGAACGCCTCAAGCGAAAAGACCTTTAGCTGATTTTTTAATTTCTTTTCGGCGTTTTGATATTTAAAGGCAAACGCGAGATATTTTTGAGGACGCGCGAGCCGCCCCGCCGCTAAGGACTTCATATCGGATATAAAATCAAAGGCCGCCTCGTCGGCTATTATCTCGGACGGCTCGAGATTTAGCAAAATATCCTCTAATCTATATATGTTGTCTATTTCGCGGCAGTTAAATTCTCCGCTTGCGATATCGGCGAAGGCTATTCCGGCGTTGTTTTTTTCGACGAATACCGCCGCTATATAGTTGGCCCGCTTTTCGTCTAAAAGCGTGTCGTCGATGACGGTTCCGGGCGTTATGACCCTGACGACGTCGCGGTCGACCATTTTGCCCTTCGCCTCCTCGGGCGTGTTTAGCTGTTCGCAAATCGCCACCTTATAACCGCCGTCTATCAGCCGCTTTATGTAGTTGTCGACGGCGTGATAAGGCACGCCGCACATTTCGGCGCGTTTTTCCAGCCCGCAGTCGCGCCCCGTCAGCGTCAGATCGAGAACTCCGGACGCGGTTATCGCGTCCTCAAAAAACATTTCATAAAAGTCCCCCAGACGAAACATCAAAATCGCGTCCGAATATTGCTTTTTCATCGACTTATATTGTTCCATCATGGGTGAAAGCTTATTCGCCATATTATTTTACACCTTTTTCCGTTTGAATTTCATGTGCTTTTGCCGTCTTAGGAATACCTATGCTTGTATGGTATTCTAAAAATGATTGGTCTACAGAGTACTTCGCGTCATTCGCCGACAAAAACGCCCTCGAGCGATGCCGATTTTGACGATAAAATTTTGACGTCCGCAAAATCGCCGATTTTTTGCCCTCCGCTTTTTTCGACGGACACGAGTCTGCCGTTGTCGGTGCGCCCGACAAGCCGCCCGTCTCTCTCGTCCTCTATCAAAATTTCGAGAGTTTTGCCCTTAAAGCCGTCGGATACGGCTTTTGTAACCTTGTTTTGAGCCTTTATCAGCCGCGTTATTCTGCTCTTTTTTATTTCCGCGGAAAGGTCGGGCATATTCGCCGACGCCGTCCCCGCTCTCGGAGAATAGACAAAGGTAAAGGCCTGCGAAAAATTGCATCGCTCTACAAGCCCGAGCGTGCAATCAAAGTCCTCCTCCGTCTCCGTCGGAAAGCCGACCATGAGGTCTGTGCTCAACAGCGCGCCGTCTATGTTGTCGTATATCGCCGCCGCAAGGTCTATATATTGCGCCGAGGTATAGCTTCTGTTCATAAGCTTCAAAATTCTGTCGCTCCCCGATTGCGCCGGCAGATGAATGTGCTTGCATATATTTTTTGACGATTTTATGACGTCGATTACGCCGCGGTTAAAGTCCTTGGGGTGAGAGGTCATAAATCTAAGGCGAAATTTTTTGTCGGTTTCGGCTATTTTTGACAACAGATATTTGAAGTCAAAGCTTTCATAGCGGTAAGAATTGACGTTTTGCCCGAGAAGCGTAATTTCCTTGTAGCCCCCGTCTAAAAGAAAGCTTATTTCGGCGAGTATGTCGGCCGGCTTGCGGCTTATTTCGCGCCCTCTGACATAGGGCACTATGCAATAGGAGCAAAAGTTATTGCAGCCGTACATTATATTGACCCACGCGTTGGGATAGCTTGTTCTAAAGGTTTCGACGGGCGCGTCCGCGTCGTATGTGTCGTCTTGCTCGATTTTTACCGCATTTTTTTTGTCGTTAAGCTCTATGAGGCGCGGAAGCAGACTCAAATTGTTTGTGCCGAGAATTATATCGACAAACGGATATACCGCCCTTAGCTTTTCGGCGAAGCCCTTTTGCTGCGTCATACAGCCGACGACGGCTATTATCAGATTTTTGTCGGCATTTTTGCGTTTTTTTAGCGCGCCGATGTTTCCCAAGGCTCTTTTTTCGGCGGTGTCGCGTATGCAGCAGGTATTAAAGACTATAATATCGGCGTCGTCTATGCCGACGCCCTCCTTGTGGCCGTGTTTCTTTAGCAGTCCGGCGATTTTTTCGGACTCGTGAACGTTCATCTGACAGCCGTATGTGATTATGTGATAACGCATTTGTATTCCCTAACAGTTTTATAGTTAATATTATACATGTTAAATGAAAATTTTTCAACATTTTTTAGCTCGGTTTAAATAATTCTTAAAAAAAATTCGATAATATAATAGAAATGAAAAAACATTCTTTTAAGCGGATACTATTCAAATGCTCGGCGGCTCTGATTTTGACCTTTATTACGGCGTGTCTAATATTCGCGGCGGTGTTTTACGGCGCGACAAAGGACGTAAAGCTCGACGACTCAAAGATATTGTCGCCGTCCTTTACAAGCCTGCAAATGTCAGACGTCAACGGCTCGCCTATAAAGCCGTCGCGCGGAGCTTACACCCCTTATGCGGATATTCCTAAAAATCTTGTCAACGCCTTTGTCGCCGCCGAGGACAAACGCTTTTTTGAGCATAACGGAATCGACATAGCGCGCATTATCGGAGCGTTAAAAAACAATATAAAGGCCGGATCGCTAAAGGAAGGCGCGTCGACGATAGATCAACAGCTGATAAAAAACACTCACCTTTCCAACGAAAAAACCTTTGAACGAAAGGTGAAGGAAATAAAGCTCGCCTTAGAGTTAGACCGCGGATATTCAAAGGAGCGCATCGTAGAGGCTTATCTCAACGGCTTATATTTCGGCTGCGGCGTCTACGGCGTGACGTCGGCCGCCGAGGTTTTTTTTGACAAGACGCTTACGGAGCTGACGGTTTGCGAATGCGCCGCGCTCGCCGCCGTCATAAAGAATCCTTACGGATATTCGCCGTTTAACAACCTCAAAAGGCTCTATGAACGGCGCGACGTCGTCCTCTCTCTGATGAGAAAAAACGGCTATATAGACGCCCGGCAGGAAGCCGACGCGCTTTTGGAGCGGCTGATAATATCGGACAAAAAGCCCTTTATCGACGCTTGCGACTCTTATGCCGAATGCGTTTTGGAGGAGGCCTCAAAAATCACCGGGCTTTCCGCAAAGGAATTGCGCCTGTCAAAATATACTATCCGCACATATTATAACCCCGACGCGGAAAAAATACTCGCCGACGCCGTAAACAATCCCGATTATCTCTTAAAGAACAAAAACGGAAAGACCCCCGACGCGTTTGCCCTCCTCGTAGACAATCACGACGGAGGAATAAGCGCGTTTTATATCAATAGCTATATAGCAAGCATATACGGTCTCAGACGTCAGCCCGGCTCAATCGCAAAGCCACTTTTTGTCTACGCCCCCGCCTTTAAATACGGTATAGTAACGCCGTCAACTGTTATAGACGATACCGCGCGTGAGTTTGACGGATATTCGCCCGGTAACTACAAAAACAAGTATCTCGGACAAATTACCGTCAGGCAGGCCGTCAAATACTCGTCGAACATAGCCGCCGTAGACGTTTTGAGCCGCCTGACCGTCGAAAGAGCCAAGCATTTTG
>JAISRB010000084.1 GCA_031273825.1 Clostridiales bacterium | reverse complement strand
GCGCGCCATAGATTACGACGTCGCCAAAGCCCTCAGCGGCGGCGTATCTCACGCAAATTTCACCGTCGGTCATGTCCTTGTCGGCGGGATATTTTATGCTTTTTACGCCGCTATAAATATCGTAAAACGGCGGCATAGAGTCGCCGTCGCCTATTATAATATCGGGGCGCAAGCCCGCGCCCCTTAAGAGTCCGCAACCCCCGTCGGCGCATATGACAAAGCCGTCGTCTAAGGTCTCGGGAATATATTGTCCGTTGAGTACTATTACGGCCTTTTTCACTGCCTTTCACCCTTTAGAAGTCTTATGCGCTCCGCCTTGTCGGGCGCGCCGAATACGCTGCTGCCGGCCACCGCGATATCCGCGCCCGCGTTTTCTATGTCGCGGATATTGTCTAAGGTCACGCCGCCGTCTACCTCGATAAGCAAATTTTTGTTGTATTTATTTTTTAACGCCGCGGCCGCCTCTATTTTTTTTAGGCTGTCCGGTATAAACTTTTGTCCGCCGAAGCCCGCGAATACGCTCATAATCAAAATCATATCGAGCTTTTCGATATATTTTTCAACGCCGTCAAGGGGAATATCGGGGTTGAGGGCTATGCCGCATTTTTTTCCGCGCGCCCCGATAAGCTCCAAAATTTCGCCGGTCTTGTCTGTGGCCGCCTCGTGAAAGGTTATAAAATCCGCGCCCGCGTCGATAAACGCGCCGACATATTTTTCAGGTCTTTCTATCATCAGATGAACGTCAAAGGGCAGCGCGGAAAACCGCCTTACCGCCTTTATCATCGGCATTCCAAAGGTTATGTTCGGCACGAATACGCCGTCCATAACGTCGCAGTGAATAAAATCGGCGTAGCTTTTTTCCAGATTTTCAATTTCGCGTCCCATATCGGCGAAGTCCGCGGATAATATCGACGGCGCAATTTTTATCATAATTTTTTCTCCTCATTTATGTAGTCCGTATCTCTACAATACGGCGTTTTTTGTAATACCTCTGCAATATCGGTATTCTACGGCTTGCGCCTTTCCGCGCCCCGCGATTAATTGTACCGCTTTTTCCACGCCTGCTCCGACTGCTTATAAAGCTCGACATACCGGCTATACCGCTCCGCGCAAAGCTCTCCGTCCTCGGCGGCGCGTTTTACGGCGCATTCGTCGCGGCTCTCCGACACGTGAATACAGCCTCTGTATTTGCAGACCTCGGCGTATTCGGTAAAATCGGCGTAATAATCCTTGAGCTTCGACGGCTCGATTTGCGGAATATTCAGCTCCGAAAAGCCCGACGTGTCTACGACAAGCCCGCCGCCGACGGCAAAAATTTCGCTGTGGCGCGTCGTATGCTTTCCTCTTTGCGACTTATGGCTTATGTCGCCGACCTTTCCCGCCCGTCCGTCTAATAGGGCGTTGAGAATGGAGGTTTTGCCGACGGCCGACTGCCCCGCAAGGCACACGGTCTTATCCTTTGCGACGTTGAGAAATTGCGATATGTCGCCGGTTATCGCCGATGTATAAATTATCCTCGCGACGTCGCCGTAATTTTGCGCGACGCGGCGTCTCAGCCCCTCGCCGTCTCCGTCTATGTCGCATTTGTTTACGCATATTACCGGCTCTATATTCGCCATGACCGCGTCTATCAAAATTTTGTCGGCAAGACAAAAATCCGGCTCGGGCACGGGCGACAAAACTATAACCGCAAAATCTACGTTGGCGACATAGGGGCGCGTCAAAAAATTTTTTCGCTTTAACACCCTTATGACAATCCTCTGCCGCGCGTCAAATTCGACGATGTCGCCGACGTATATGTCGCCGTCGATTTTTAGCTTGCCCTTTGCAGCGCAATCAAAAACCTCTCCGCCGTCTCTCGCTCTGACGGTAAACCGCCCCGCGATACCCTTGTCGACCCTGCCTAACAAATTAAACTCCTCAACCTTTTATTTTTCATATTCCCGTTCCTCCGTTTTTAGGTTTTCGGCTTTATAACGCCGCCTCAGCTGTCCGCAAGCCCCCTCTATGTCGCTCCCCAAAATACGCCTTAGAGTACTCGATATTCCCGCGTTTTGTAGAATACTCAAAAAGGCCTTTACCGCTTCCGGCCTACTCGGGGATAGGCTTTTGCCCGCGACGGCGTTCAGGCGTATGAGATTGACGTGGCAAGGCATTGCTCTCAACAAGCTTGCGAGAGCCGCCGCGTCGTCCTCAAAATCGTTGAAGCCGTCAATCATGGAATATTCAAATATGACGCGCCTGCCCGTTTTGTCAAAGTAATATCTCGCGGCGGCTATGACCTTATCTATGCCGAACGCCTTGTTTACGGGCATTATTTCGCTCCGCTTTTTGTCGGTCGGCGCGTGAAGCGACACCGTCAGATTAAAACGCCGCCCGTCGTCTGCAAAGCTTATGATTTTGTCGGGAATGCCCGCCGTCGAAACGGATATGTTGCGTTCGCTGATGTTTATCGTGTCGGGAGACGATATCCTTTCCAAAAATTTGCTCACGTTGTCATAGTTGTCGAGAGGCTCTCCGCTGCCCATAAGCACGACGTTTGTCACGGCTCTTTCCGCTCCGCCGCCGTCGTCGCGGTTGACCGAGACAACCTGCCCGAGCATTTCGGAGGCCGTCAGATTGCGCTTTAGTCCGTCCGCGCCCGACGCGCAAAAGGCGCAGCCCATGCGGCAGCTTATCTGCGTCGATATGCAAAGCGTTTTGCCGTATTTGTAGCTCATCAAAACGCCCTCGATAAGCTCGCCGTCCGCCAGCTTAAAGAGATATTTGACCGTGCCGTCCTTTGACTCAAATTTCCTTTCTATGCCGACGGGCGCGCCGGTATATTCCGCATTTAGCCTTTGCTTTAACGCCGCGGGGAGGTTGCTCATTCCGTCAAAGTCCTTTCCGCTAAAAAGCCCCTCCAAAATCTGCCGCCCTCTGAACGACGGCTGCCCCCACGGCACGATAATGTCCGATATTTGCCTCTCGGAGTATTCTAATAAACACGGTTTCATATAATACTGTGTCCTCTAAGGTATTCCGTATCCTTCATTTTTTTGCCGTTCGGAAACTGTATTTCGCAAAGCCTTACGGCGCGGCCTCCGCCGCACGACGCGACGAGTCCGTTTTTTGCGTCGGCTAAGACAATTTGTCCGTCCGCCGAATCCGGCGAAAGCCCCTTTGCTTCCTCAAACAAAGCCGCCTTAAAAACCTTTACGTTTTGACCGTTGAGGTCAAAAAAAGCCGTCGGCGAAGGGTTCATACCGTTGACAAAGTCGACTATTCCTACGGGGCTCTTTGAGAAATCTATCCTCGCGTCTTCTTTTTTTATCGTCTTAAAATAAGTCGCCGCTTCATCGTTCTGCTTTGTATAAACGGCCTTGCCGCTCTCGATAAGCTTGACCGCCTCAAGGAGAGCCTCCGCGCCGAGCTTGGACAGGCGGCAAGACAGCTCTCCCGCCGTTTCGCCGTCGTTTATCGCGATGGCCTTTTGAAGGAGAATATCTCCGCTGTCAAGCCCCCGCTCGGTTTTCATGATTGTTACTCCTGTGATTTTTTCACCGTTTATCACCGCCCCCTGAATAGGCGCGGCTCCGCGGTATTTCGGTAGCAACGACGCGTGTACGTTGATTATACCGAACGGCGGAACGTCGATTATTTTTTGAGACAATATCTGTCCGTAGGCCGCGGTAATCATGAGGTCGGGCGCGATTTCTCTCAACGCGTTTTCGCCCTCCGCGCTTATTCGGTCAAACTGTAATACTCTTATACCGCGCTCAATCGAGAATACTTTGACGGGCGAAAAGACGACGTTCTCCCCTCTGCCGCGCGGCTTATCGGGCTGCGTCACGACGGCCGCGACGTCGCGGCCGCTATCCAAAAGAATCCTTAGCGGCGCGACGGCAAAATCGGGCGTACCCATAAAGACAATTTTCATAACTCTGCGCCGCTCCTTATTTTTCCGGATTTTTTTCTTCCTTGTTTCTGTCGACAAAAAGTATGCCGTCCATGTGGTCTATCTCGTGGCAAAAGGCTCTGGCAAGCATTCCCGTTCCCTCATATTCGGCCGCGCTCCCGTCTCTCAAATATGTCCCGACGGTCACCCTCTGCGGACGCTTTGTGCGCTCGTACAGCTTGGGAATACTCAAACAGCCCTCGTCGCAGTACGCCTCGCCCTCCTCGCTTATTATGACCGGGTTTATCAGCTCGTATAAGGTCTCGGTCTCCGCGTCTATGACGACGGCGACGCGCTTTAATATTCCCACCTGCGGCGCGGCTAAGCCTAATCCGTTGGCTTTATTCAGCGTATCGCGAAGGTCGTCCAAAAGCCGCGCGAGTCTGTCGTCAAATTTGCCGACGGGCTTGCTGACGCGCCTTAAGTCGGCCTCGTTTTGTTCTACGGTCAATATGTTTCTAAGCGCCATAAAATCCCTCTATATATGTACTTTTTGTTTGCAATATCCTTGTTTTTATCTGTTTTAGAGAATACTTCGCGTTGCACGGTATTCCCCCCGAACGTCGTTTTATGTAAGACTTTGCGGATTTATCTCCGCGAATACCGTCGTGTCCTTAATTTTTTCCGCATCCGAGAGCTCGTATATTTTTTGTATTATCTCCTCCCGCGCTCCGTCGTTTTTTATGCGCATGAGTATCTGATAGCGGTATTTATTTTGAATCCGCTTAAACGGCGAGCGCATGGCGTCGAGATAGACAAAGCTGTCGTTAGCCTTTCGCGAGTATTCTCTTATGCTGTTATATATTTTTTTTGTCGCCCGCATCGCCGAATCGTCGTTTTCCGACGTTATCAAAACGCGCACTATGACGGTAAACGGAGGATATTTTGTCACCTCGCGGGCGTTGATTTCACGGGCGTAAAACCCCCCGTAATCGTAGGCCTTTGCCAGCCTAAAGACATAATGCCCGGGCGCGTAGGTTTGGAGAACGACCTCGCCGCTTTTTTTTTCGCGGCCCGCCCGCCCCGCCACCTGCGTCATGAGCTGAAAGGTTCTCTCGTTGCTCCTGTAGTCTGAAAAATACAGGCTCATGTCGGCGTCGAGAATTCCGACGAGGGTAACGCCGGAAAAATCATGCCCCTTGGCAATCATCTGCGTTCCCACCAAAATATCGGCTTGCTTGTTATAAAACGCCGCGAGAATCTTTTCGTGTCCGTCCTTTTCGCGGGTCGTGTCGTTGTCCATTCTCAAAACACGCGCCGCCGGAAAGAGACGGTTTAGCTCCCTTACCACCTTTTCGGTTCCGGTTTTGCCGTATTTCAAATCGGAACTTTTGCATTCGGGACACTTGTCGAGCATGTGAAATTTTTTTCCGCAATAGTGGCATTTGAGCAAGCCGTCGTCTATGTGATAGGTCAGAGATATATCGCAGTCGGAGCACTTGGCGACGTATCCGCACGCCTTGCACATGACAAAGGACGAATACCCGCGCCGATTGAGATATATCATAGCCTGATCGCCGTCGTTCAGCGTCCTTTTTATCGCGTCCGCGAGCCGCGCCGAAAACAAGCCCGTGTTGCCCGCCCTAAGCTCGCGGCACATGTCGATTATCTCTATCTCGGGCATCTTTTTTTTGTTTATTCTGTTCGGCATAGACAAAAGCTTATACTCGCCTCTTGCCGCCCGATAATAGGTCTCTATCGACGGCGTCGCGCTGCCCAAAACCAACGTCGCGCCGTTGCTTTCCGCGCGAAAGGCCGCGACCCGTTTTGCGTCATAGCGCGGATTGCTTTCGCTTATATAGCTTCCGTCGTGTTCCTCGTCGATTATTATGACGCCTATGTTTTCGAGCGGAGAAAATATAGCGGAGCGCGCGCCTATGACTATATCGGCCCGCTTGTTCGCAATTCCGCTCCATTCGTCAAAGCGTTCGCCCGCCGAAAGTCCGCTGTGAATTATAGCGACGTTGTCGGAAAAACGCCCCTTAAAAAGCTTATATACCTGCGCCGTCAGTGAAATTTCAGGAACCAGCATGACGGCGGTTTTGCCGGCCTTGACCGTCTCCTCTATGACGCGCATATAGACCTCGGTCTTTCCGCTTCCCGTCACGCCGTGCAACAAAAACCTGCCGCCCGACATGATTTCCGCGACGCATTTCTCCTGATCGGCGGTCAGAGTAACGCCTCCGCCGTCCGCGCCAAAAAAGCTCTTTGGCGAACGCCTTTTTGTCCTTTCCTCCGCCGTTAAAACGTTTTTTTTGATGAGCGTATCGACCGCCGAGCCGTATAACGCCGTCAGATTAGACTTGTAATCCCCGCCGCTTTCCTTTAGCGCGGCGACGACCCCGGACTGCTTTTGCAGCCGTTTTTTTATGTCCGCTCCCTCATATTGACTCAAATCCGCCCGCTCGTTTATCTCGACAAAAATCCGCTTCAGCTCTCCCGTTTTGCCCTCGCGCATATTCGGCGGCAAAAACAGACGCAAAACGTCTATCTTTCTCAGATTGTATTCTTTTGTCATAAAGCCGGCAAGCTCCAACAGCTCCGGACTTATAAGCCCGTCGTCGAGAACCTCGCCGACGGATTTTAGCTCGCCCGTATAATCTGAGCTTTCTTTGAGCGCGACGACATACCCTATCGCGCGCCTGTTCATAAACGGCACTATAACGCGGCTGCCCGCCCTTAAACCCTCGGCGGCGGCATAGTCGAATACTCTGTCTACGCCGTCGTTGGATATGTCGATTATTACTTCCGCTATCATGCCTTCTTCTCTGTTTTTTGAACGGAATACCTCGCGTGTTTGTGTATTTCGCGGCGCAAGGTATTCTATAATTCGCCTATTTTGTCGAGTATTATATCGGCTACGCTACTCTTCGGCAGCTTAGGATACTCAAATACCCCGCCGTTTTTTGTCATGATTGTGACGATATTGGTGTCTATGTCAAAGCCGGCCCCCTCTAAGGTCACGTCGTTCGCGACGACCATATCGGCCTTTTTTGACGTTAGCTTTGCCTTTGCGTTGTCAAGCAAATTTTGAGTTTCCGCGCTGAATATGACAAGCCTCTGCGCGGCGGTTTTTGCCGCGCCTACGGCGGCGGCTATGTCGGGATTTTTGACAAGCTCAAGGGTCAGCGTTCGGCTCTTGATTTTTTGAGGGTATTTTTCTTTGACGGCGTAGTCGGACGGCGCGGCGGCTTTGATTATCACGTCGCAATTTTTCATCTCGGACATGACCGCGTCGTACATCTCCTCCGTCGTCGAAACCACGACGGTTTTGTCAAACTCTCCGCTCCGAATGCTCTCGCCCGTATGCGCGGCGACAAGCGTAACGACCGCCCCCCTCGCCTTTGCGGCGCGGGCTATGCTAAGCCCCGTTTTGCCGCTGCTGCGGTTGGATATAAATCTCACTCCGTCTATGTCCTCGCGCGTCGCTCCCGCCGTCACCAATACGCGTTTACCCGCGTAATCGAGCTTTGTCAAGGCGGAATTACCGCCTCCGCAACCGCCCGTTTTGCAAGCCGGCGCGTCTAAGGCGACGCTTTCGTCCGCGTCCAAAAGCTTCAATACGGTCTCGGCGATTGCCGCGACGTTCGCAAGCCTTCCGCGCCCCGTGTCGCCGCAAGCCAAAAGCCCGCCGTCAGGCTCCATGACCGAATAACCCAAGCCCTTTAGCTTGCTAAGGTTTTGTTGAAATATGGGGTTTTCGTACATAGCCGTATTCATAGCCGGACAAATGAGCTTAGGAGATTTTACCGCCATTACCGTCGTCGTCAGCATGTCGTCGGCTATGCCGTTTGCTATTTTGCCTATGACGTCGGCGGTCGCGGGAGCGATGACAAATACGCCGGCTTTTTTTGCCAGCGCGACGTGCTCGACCTCCATGACGCGCGGACGCTCAAAGGTATCCGTCACGGCAAAATTGCCCGACAGCGTCTCGAACGTCACCCGCCCGACAAATTTTTGCGCGTTGGCGGTCAAGATAACGTCGACGTTGCAGCCGGCTCTCTTTAGCCGGCTTATCAATTCACAAGCCTTATAGGCGGCGATTCCGCCGCAAACGCCGAGAACGACGTTTTTGTTTTTGCCCACGTTTGCCACTCTCCCTAAAAAAAATATAAAAAAGCCAAAAAGCTGCGTCCTTTTTGGGGACGCGTCCTCAAAACCCGTTTATTCTTCCTCGACTATGCGGATTTTGTCGTTATATATTTCCTTTGCCGCCAGCGTGACGGGCTTGTCGCCCGAATCCCTGAGATATTCCGGTTCTTGCGTTATAATTGCGCTAACCCGTTTTGAAATAGCGCAGACAAGCGCGTATCTGCAATCGGCTTTTTCGATAAGCTTATCAATAGGCGGATCAATCATCATAATAAAGAGTCTCCTTTTAACTTAACGTTATTCATATTATTCTATCATTTTATTATACAACATATTTCAAATTTAATCAAGTGATTCTTCATTATCTTGGCTCTTTTCGTCGTCGGGCTTGAGATTTAATCTGCTCATAATGGTTTCGGTATGCAAGCCGCAGAGAATTATATGCCCGTTGTCGAGAACCACTACGGCCCGCGTCTTTCTTCCGCAGGTCGCGTCGAGTATTTTGTTGTTGTCTCTCGCGTCGTTGATCAGTCTCCTGCTCGGCAGCGTGTCGGGCGAAATGACCCCGAGAACCCTGTCGCGGTTGACTATGTTGCCGAAGCCTATGCCGACAAATTTTATTTGAATATCGTTTTGCATTTTATACGCCCTCTTTGCTCCGCCGGCTCTGTCCGCGCGGCTTTTATTCTATATTTTGAACCTGTTCTCTGATTTTTTCAAGCTCGGTTTTGACAAAAATCACATGCTCCGAAAGCTCTATATCGTTGGACTTACTGCCGACGGTGTTTATCTCGCGGTTCATCTCCTGAAGCATAAAATCCATTTTGCGCCCCGACGCGGTCTTTGCGTCGATAACGTCAAAAAAGCTTGCTATGTGAATTTTTAGTCGCTCGTTTTCCTCGTCTATGCCGGCGCGGTCGGTAAAAAACGCGACCTCGTTAATCAGACGCGCCTCGTCGATTTGAACGTCCGCTAAGGACTCCCTTATTCGCGCCGTCAGCTTTTCCTTATATTCCGAATACACCGCGGGCGAGCGTCTTTCGATTTCCGCCACTCTTTCGCGCACGGCTTTTAGCTTTTCCTTGAGGTCGGCCTTTATCGACGCGCCCTCGCGGCAACGCGCCGCGTCAAGCTCAAACAGGGCGGACTCAACGCCCTTTGTTATAAGCCCGGCAAGCAGCTCCGCGTCGTCCTCTTGAAACACAGTTTTAAAAACGTCGCCCCCCGCTATCAGCGAGGAAAAGGTCAGATCGTTTTTTATCCCCAAAAGCTCCTCGGCTTTTTTTGCGCTTTCCAGATATTCGGCGGCAAGGTTATAGTCGATTTCCGCCTTGACGGCGTTTTGTCTGCCGTCGGTATAGTTGATATACACGTCTATGTGTCCGCGCGCCGCCGTTCCCTCGACGAGCTTTTTTACCGCCTCCTCGGCAAAGCCGAAGGTCTTAAAATTTTTTAAGGCTATATCCAAAAACCTATGATTAACCGATTTTATCTCTACGGTCAGCGTTCTGCCGTCCTCGTTTATTACGCTCTTGCCGTAGCCCGTCATGCTTTTCATCGCGCCCTCTTTCCTTTTGTTTTTTATTTGGTTTTGTTTTTTTATAAGGTCTTATCGGCGGCGGTTATATGCCGCCGGTTATCTTTGAAATCTCGTCCTCTTCCGACTCGATTATGTTGTAATTGCCGTCTTTTTGGAATACTCTGACGCGCGAAGTATTATTGATTTCGCCTATTTTTGACGCCTTTATGCCCTTTTGCTCCAATTTTGCAAGCAATTCGCCGGGGCTTTCGGTGACAATCAGCATACTTCCGCTTGATATCAGCTTGCGCGGCTCAAGTCCGAGCCTGCCGCAAATCTTTTTTGTCACGCCGAGAACGGGAATATTGTCGGCGTAGATATCCGCGCCTACTCCCCCCGCTAAGCAAATCTCGTAGACCGCGCCGAATATGCCCCCCTCGGTTACGTCGTGCATCAACGAGATTCCGCACTCTAAGGCGGCGCGGCTTTCCTCAAGCACGCTAAGGCTCTTTGACAGCTCCTTTATTTCGGCTCTTTCGCCGTCGGTCAGCCCCAAAACCTCTTGCGGCGCGTCGTCGGCGATTATTATCGTGCCCTCTATGGCGGCGTATTTTGTCATTATAATTGAGTCGCCGTCCTTAATTTTTTTCCCGGCGAGCTTTTTGGTTCTGCCGAGCATGGTGCATGACACTATCAGTCTGTTGACGTGCGGAGAAAACTCGGTGTGACCGCCCACCACGTCTATATTGAGGTTTTTTGCCTCTGACTCTATGTCGCGCATGACCGCGCCTACGTCGGCGGCCGTCGCGCTCGACGGCGCGATGATCGTCACAAGACAGCAAAAAGGCTCTCCCCCGCCCGCGGCTATGTCGTTTGACGAAACGACGACGGCGAGTCTGCCCGCGTCGGCGTTCGCCGCCGTTATCGGGTCTGAGGTCAGCAATATTATGTCGTCGCATTTTATTGCCGCGCAATCCTTTGATATCCCCGCCGACGACAAAACCTCGGGACGCTTTATCCCGATTAAATCTATGACGTTATCCTTTAATTCTCTGTTTGTCAGCTTACCGATTCGCATATGCTTTGCCTTTTTGTTTTTTCACAATATATTGTAACACATTTTTAACCGCTATTGCAATATTTTTTATCAAATTGCGCTTAATGGTTGTCAAAAAAATCAAGCTTCTCCCCGCCTTATTTAAAATTCGACGGTCGAATGAGCGGCTTTTATTATTTTTTAAACACAAAAATATACTCGTGAGCAAGCAGCAAAAAATTATACCTTTGACTGCCGCTTTTCCAAAAGCCCGTCGCCTTGCAATTGTGCTGTTCCTTTATTATGATTTCCTTTAATAAAAAACCCGCTCTTACAAATCTTTGCATAACCTCAAAACCGAGCGGACGCACCATACCGTTTT
This sequence comes from Clostridiales bacterium, assembly GCA_031273825.1. Taxonomy (GTDB): domain Bacteria; phylum Bacillota; class Clostridia; order Christensenellales; family JAISNN01; genus JAISNN01. Next base: position 8,898 of record JAISRB010000084.1, on the reverse strand, counting down.
TTCTCGTGTCGCCGATAGTTACCGCGCAAAACTTGCCGCCTTTCAAAACGCGGCGGCACTCCCTTGCGACGTCCTCTATCTTGATAAGAAACTCTTCCATAGGCAAAAGCGACAGGTCGCCCTCTATGTCTTGACTGTACCGAATAATATCGGCGTAAGGCGGGTGTGTGCAAATCAAGTCGACCGAGTCGTCGGCTATCATATCAAGCCTAACCGCGTCGCCGCGGAATACTTGTATGCGCGGCTCTCTCTCAACTAAAAACCCCAATTTCTCCGTCGTCAATTCAACGGCGGCGCGGTTTATGTCTACGCCTATCGCGTTTCTTTCGTTCAGCTTGCATTCGATTAACGTAGTTCCGCCGCCGACAAACTGATCTAAAACCGTATCGCCGGGCTTAGAATACCGTAAAATTATATTTTTAGGCACATAAGGCGAAAAATTCCCTCTGTATTTTGCGTCGTGAGTCGCCCACTTTCCGCGTTTATCAAAGCTCCAGACGGTATTTGTTTCAAGTTCAAATTTGTTTTCGCTCATCTTTCGAGGTCGTCCTTAGGAACGGGCAAGCCCAATTTAGTCAATGGAATATACTCAAAATAGTAATGACAATTTACGCTGATTACATAGTCGAGAACGTCCTTATACGACGGGCTTTTGAACCAATCGCCGAGCAAGTAAATATATTCAACGTCTATGTTGGCTTTTGCAAGGAGCTTTTGATATTGCTTTTTTTTGAAATCGCAGGTCTGCAGCTTTTCGTCAACCGAGCCGGCGACCTGCTGAAACTTGCATTCTATGACAAACAGCGTATTATTCATGAGTACAAAAACACTGTCGTCCGGCAACAATTTTTTGGAAACGCAGGTTTTCCAATCAATTTTTAGTTCCTCGAGAAAAACCTTGTAAAAGGAATGCTTTTTAAAAACCCGCGCGACTAAATCGCCCTCAAAATAAACCTTATCCTTTTCAAGCTTATATCCGGTTTTTGAGGCTAAAAATGCGGATAAATCGGTTTTACCCTCAAAGACAAGCCCCGTTTTTGTATTTCCTCCGCCTTTTCCGTTAATTATCATTCGGATTTTCTCCCCTATAATTTCTTACGACGATTTCTGTGATATCTCCGCGCTTGGCGGCTTGACAGTTTATAACGCGCTTGGCGCGAATCCTGTCGATATAAAAGCCCTCGTAAAGCCTGTCAAAAAAATTGTCGTTTATATCGTTATTTTTCGGGTCGGAATTGCTGAGCATAATTTTACAGCCGGTTTGATCTATTTGCCCGACAAACTCCGACAGGGCTATTTGATCTCCGTCGTTAAAGCCGTCCTTTGAATAGCCGACAAATTTTCCGGTTTCCGTAACCGGCCTGTACGGGGGATCAAAATAAACGAAGGCCTTATCGTTGAGAAAATTTCGGCACAAACCATAATCGCCGTGAAAAATCTCGACCCTTTGGAGAATATCCGAAACGGCGGTCAGGTTTTTTTTGTCCGTTATATTCGGGTTTTTATATCTCCCGAAGGGAACGTTAAACCCGCCGCCGCCGTTTACTCTGTATAAGCCGTTGAAGCAGGTCTTATTGAGAAATATAAACCTCGCCGCTTTTACCTCGTCAAACCGTCCGTTGAGCTTGATTTTGTTGTAGTCGTTTCTCACCTCATAAAAAAAAGCTTCCTTGTCGGCGGAGGCGTTATACCCGTCGTTTATCGCGGCAAGCTCGCAGAGTACGCCGCTTAATCGGTTTTTTATACAGCCATAACAATTTATAAGCTCTTTATTGACGTCGAATATCACGGCGCGTTTGACGTCGTATTTTTGCAGCACGGCAAACAAAACCGCCCCTCCGCCGACAAACGGTTCGACATACATATCAATCTTGCCGTCCTTTAATCCGCGCGGATAAAGGCTCTCAAATTTTTCTAACAGCTGACCCTTTCCTCCCGCCCATTTTATAAAGGGTTTAGCTCCCAACATTTTTGTCATACGGATATTATACATTATCCTCAAAAATTCCGCAACAAAATCATATTGTTTTAGCGAAATAAAAAGCCCGTAAGCCGTTTTCTAAAACAACTTTTTTAACTTTTTTTCTTTTACGCGCGCTTTTGCTTGCAAAAAACGCCGATATTTACTATAATGATTGATGATAAATTTATATATAAATTACTAACAGAGGTCTTTAATATGGAGGTCACAAGAAAAATGAGCAAAAAAATGACAATTGACGGAAACACAGCCGCTTCGCACGTAGCCTACGCCTTTAGCGAGGTCGCCGCAATTTATCCTATCACGCCGTCGTCGCCTATGGCGGAGAGCGCGGACGAATGGGCGGCGCAAAGCAGATCTAACCTATTTGGCACGCCCTTAAAGCTTGCCGAGCTTCAATCGGAGGCGGGGGCGGCGGGAGCCGTTCACGGCGCGCTGTCGGCGGGAGCGTTGACGACGACGTTTACGGCAAGTCAGGGGCTTCTGCTGATGATTCCCAACATGTACAAAATTTCGGGAGAGCTTTTGCCTTGCGTCTTCCACGTCAGCGCGAGAGCCTTGGCGGCGCACGCGCTGTCGATATTCGGAGACCACGCCGACGTAATGGCGTGCCGTCAGACGGGCTTTGCCATGCTCGCGTCAAACTCCGTGCAGGAGGCTATGGATTTAGCCCTCGTATCTCATCTTGCGACGCTTAAATCAAAGGTTCCCTTCCTTCACTTTTTTGACGGTTTCAGAACCAGCCACGAGGTGTCAAAAATCGACGCTGTCGACTATGAAGAAATGAAAGGCTTAGTCGATTGGTCCGACATAGACGACTTTAAGAGCCGCGCCCTCAACCCGGAGCACCCTATTCAAAAGGGCACGGCGCAAAACCCGGACATATACTTCCAAAACAGAGAGGGCGCGAATAAATATTACGACGCCGTTCCCGAAATAACCTTAAAGATGATGGACAAGGTCTTTGCCCTTACCGGCAGACGCTACAATTTGTACGACTACTACGGCGCGCCGGACGCCGACCGCGTCATAATCCTAATGGGCAGCGGCGCGGATGCCTGCGAGGAGACCGTAGACTATCTGACGGCGAGAGGCGAAAAGGTCGGGCTCGTCAAGGTCAGACTCTATAGACCTTTCGCGGTCGACGCCTTTGTCGCGGCTATTCCTAAAACGGCAAAAATTATAACGGTTCTCGACCGCACAAAAGAGCCGGGCGCGCTCGGCGAGCCTCTCTATCTCGACGTAGCCGCCGCCTTTAAAGAAAAGAACGTCAACATTCCTCTGCTTGCGGGACGCTACGGGCTTGGCAGCAAGGAGTTTAACCCGTCTATGATCAACGCCGTATACGAAAACATGACCGCCGAAAAGAAAAATCACTTTACGGTGGGCATCGAGGACGACGTGACCTTTACTTCGCTAAAGGTGACAAAAAACATCAACGCCGCGCCTAAGGGCGCGATTAGCTGCAAGTTCTACGGCTTAGGCTCTGACGGAACCGTCGGCGCAAACAAAAACAGCATAAAAATCATCGGCGACCACACGCCTAAATACGCGCAGGGCTATTTTGTCTACGACAGCAAAAAGAGCGGCGGCATAACCATATCTCATCTGCGCTTCGGCGATTCGCCTATCAGAAGCTCTTACCTCATCGACCACGCCGATTTTGTAGCGTGTCACAACCCTTCATACGTGACGAGATACGACATGCTGTCCGACGCAAAGGAGGGCGGAACCTTCCTCTTAAATTCGACTTTCGCGCCGAACGACATGGACGCAAACCTGCCCGCGTCGATGAAAAGACAAATCGCCTCCAAAAAGCTCAAATTTTATACTATAGACGCTCAAAAGATAGCCGCCGAAATAGGTCTCGGAGGCCGCGTCAACACCATCATGCAGGCGGCGTTCTTTAAGCTGTCCGAGGTCATACCTTACGCCGAAGCCGAAAAATATATGAAGGACGCAATCAAAAAGTCCTACGGCAAAAAGGGCGACGCTATCGTCAATATGAATAACGCCGCGATAGACAACGCCGTGTCGGGAATCAAAGAAGTGCAATATCCGTCCTCGTGGGCGGAGGCGACGACGGGCGCGGAACCCGTAAATATCCCCGCGACCGACTACTTCAACAATATCGTCAAGCCGATAATCGAGCAGCGCGGAGACGTTCTCCCCGTTTCGGCGTTTAACGCCGACGGCTCTGTTCCGACGGGCACGACAAAGTTTGAAAAACGCGGCATAGCCGTCAATATCCCTAAGTGGATTCCCGAAAACTGCATACAGTGCAATCAATGCTCTTATGTCTGCCCTCACGCCTCCATACGCCCTACCCTTGCCACGGCCGACGAGCTAAAGGCAAAGCCCGAAGGCTTTGTCACAAAGCCCGCGACGGGCTTTAAGGGCTACGAATACAGAATGCAAGTCGCCCCTTACGACTGTACGGGCTGCGGAAACTGCGCCAACGTCTGCCCCGCCAAGACAAAGGCTCTCGTCATGGAGCCGCTGCTTACGGAAGGACCGGCGCAAAACGAAAATTGGAATTTTGCCGCCGCGCTCCCCGAGACGACCGCGGAATTCAAAAAGGATTCCGTCAAGGGCAGTCAGTTTGCAAAGCCGCTCTTTGAATTTTCCGGCGCGTGCGCCGGCTGCGGCGAAACGCCTTACGTCAAGCTGATAACACAGCTTTTCGGCGACAGAATGGTCGTCGCCAACGCGACGGGCTGTTCGTCGATTTACGGCGGCTCCGCTCCTACCTGCCCTTATACCGTCAACGACAAGGGTCACGGGCCGGCGTGGGCAAACAGCCTGTTTGAGGACAACGCCGAATACGGCTTCGGCTATAACCTCGCCTTTTCTCAAAGGAGAGAAAGACTAAAGGGGCTTATAACAAAGCTCAAAGAGCAATACGGCGATTGGCAAGAGGGAGTCGCCGCCTGCAACGCGTGGCTCGAAGGAGCCGACGATGCGGAAAGCAGCAAAAAGGCATCCGCCGCGCTCTTAAAATGTATTGAATCCTGCAAGGACTGCGGCTGCGACGCGGACGCAATCCAAAAGGAAATATACAAGGACAAAGACTGTCTCGTCAAAAAATCTATCTGGATATTCGGCGGCGACGGCTGGGCGTACGACATCGGCTACGGCGGTCTCGACCACGTTTTGGCCATGGGCGACGACGTAAACGTGCTGGTTCTCGACACCGAGGTATACTCCAACACGGGCGGTCAGGCGAGCAAATCGACCCCGACCGGCTCTATCGCAAAATTTGCCGCCGCCGGCAAGCGCACCAAGAAAAAGGATCTCGGAATGATGGCGATGAGCTACGGCTACGTCTACGTCGCGCAGGTCTCTATGGGCGCGAATATGAATCAACTGATAAAAGCCGTCTCCGAGGCCGAGGCCTACAAAGGCCCGTCTCTCATCATCGCCTATTCGCCTTGTATCAATCAGGGCATCAACATGAGCAAGTCTCAGCTTGAGATGAAAAGAGCCGTCGAAAGCGGATATTGGAATCTCTACCGCTATAACCCCGCGCTCGCCGACGAAGGCAAAAATCCTTTCTCGCTCGACAGCAAAGACCCGACCGAAAGCTATCAGGATTTTATCGCAAGCGAAATAAGATACAATTCCCTTGCCAAGCAAAACCCGGAGGTTGCAAAGGTTCTCTTTGAAAAAAATCAAAAGGACGCCGCCGACAGGCTCGCGACCTACAAATATCTGGCTAACAAATAAGCTTCAAGCCTAAAAAAAGCCGCACTTTTTCGCGCTTTTTCACAAGAACCCGCCCAAAATAGCTACGCATATATATGCCAAACGACGTTCGGGGCGGGTTCTTTAGTGAAAAAACGTCGAAAAAGGCTTATTCAAAAACCGCGTCAAAACAAAATCTATTAAATTATACGGAGAAAAACAAATGCTACGCACGGTAAATCTGACCAAAATATACCGTCCCAAAAAAGGCTCTCCCGTCACGGCGTTAGACTCGATAAACCTCGACCTGCCCGAGACCGGCTTAGTCTTTCTTTTGGGCAAGTCCGGCTCGGGAAAATCGACGCTGCTAAACCTAATCGGCGGCTTAGACTCGATTACAAGCGGCGAAATAGTCGTCAAGGGCAGGTCAAGTAAGGACTTCAAGAGCGTCGATTTCGACAGCTACCGCAACACCTACGTCGGCTTTATCTTTCAGGAATTCCACATTCTCGAGGAATACACCGTCGGCCAAAACGTTTCGCTTGCCTTAGGCCTTCAAAACAAAAAGCAAGACCCCTCGGCGGTTCTCGAAATCTTAAAAAAAGTCGGACTCGAGGAATATATGCAACGCAAGCCGGGCGAGCTTTCGGGCGGTCAAAAGCAACGCGTCTCTATCGCCCGCGCGCTCATCAAAAACCCCGACCTCATTCTCGCCGACGAGCCGACGGGCGCGCTCGACTCCGCGACGGGCGAGCAGGTCTTTGACCTGCTCCGCGGCTTAAGCCGCGAAAAGCTCGTCATCGTAGTCTCTCACGACAGAGAAAACGCCGAACGCTACGCCGACAGAATAATAGAGCTAAAGGACGGCAGAATTATAGAGGACAAATCGCGCGCCGACGAGAGCGCGGCTTCCTCGTACGCCGCCGCGCCTTATTACGCCGCTCCGTCATCGGCTTTCGGCGGCGGCTATGGCTCCGATTCCGAGCCGAATTACAAAATAGTCGACGTTTCTACCGTCAAAGTCAGGCGCGGCTACCGTCTGACGGCGGACGACATACAAAACATAAACTATCTGCTTTCCAATTCGGAGGGCGTTGTCGCGCCGTTCCCGCAGGGCTTTACGGCCAACAGCCGCGGCACGGTGTTCAAACAGACCGAATACCGCGACACAAAGGTCTACTCCCCCGGCGACTTCAAGCTTGTCAAGTCTAAGCTGCCTATGAAAATAGGTCTGTCTATGGGGCTTTCGGGCTTAAAACTCAAAAAAATCAGACTTGCCTTTACCGTCTTTTTGACGTTTATCGCGCTGACTACCTTTGCCGTCGCCGACGTTTTAAACTCCTACGACTACGTCACCGCCGACCTAAAATCGTCCTACGGGCTGAATTCATATGTTGCAGGCGTGACAAAAAAGGCGCAGGCCGGCAACGATCTTTTGAATTCGTATGCTCCGAGTTTCGGATTGTCAAACGGCGACATAAGCTTTTTGAAGGAGACCTTTGGCGAAACATATGTTTCTTACTCCTTGCAGTGCCGCACTCTTTACGATATGTTTTACTCTACAAATTACAGTTCCGAATATAACGCTATAGAGTTTGACGACCCCGACGCGGCTTTGGAATTTTTTGACCTGCAGCTTTTACCGCAAGGTATCGGCAGAATGCCGCAAAACTACGACGAAATAGTACTTCCCGATTTCTATGCAAAGCAAATACTCGACGCGGGAATGTTTCCTACAGTGGACGAATACGGCAACCCGAACGGAAAATACGACGTAATATCAAAATACGAAGACCTTCTCGGAAAAAGTCTTTATTGCTATATTCCTAATAACAATTATGCAAACGCTACGCAATCCGCAAAAATAGTCGGAATAGTCCGCGGCAAGGAGGATTTGGCGGGAATAGCAGCCCTTCAATCGGTGCCGTTATTCGGTTCGTCCGTGACGCAATCGCTTTTGCTGTCGAGCGTGGCGAGTCTTTTTGTCAAAAAAGGTTTTTTTGACGAATTCCCTCTCATCGATAAAAAAACAGTTACCTCCCAAGTCGGCGAAAACTGGAACAGTGCAACCACCTCAAAGCGGTTATGCAGCCAAACCATAAGCGAGTTCTATAACGAAACGGCTCTGCCGGAGAGTTCGGGCTTTGCTCCGTTGGGCAAAAAAGAAGTTATCGTTACGATGACGTTTGTCACGGAATTTGTGAGAAAACAGGTATTTCCGGATTATTACGGCGGTACTTACGACCCCGATTATACTTTGCCGAATATATCCGAATATCGGGACGTGTTCGACGACGAGTACTATTGGATAGTTGTTGACGTTCCAAGGCTAATCGAGCTGTTTATGCGCGATTTCGGAAATAGACCGCTCCCGTTAGACGAGACTTATGTCCTATATAATTACGATCAAAATAGCGGACAGTCCACGGAAACCAGAGAAACCTATCAAGTCGATATTCTGACGATAAAGGGCGTTTATGACGATTCCGGTAGTAACTATAGAAGTTCCGCTATGTATTGCTCCGACGCCTATTTTAGCGGAGAGTTGAGAGACTTATTAGGTATTTCGTTTGCCAACGCCTATGTCAAGCTATCGGGCGATTTGAACGCCGACAAGGAAATAGTCAAAAAGTTAGCGGAAAAAAAGGAAACCATCTCTCAATATTCTGCCGAATTTCAAACTCAACTTGAGCTTCTCACCATAAACAACGGCATTTCGGCGGCGGTCAGAGACTTGACAAACATGCTCGGCAAGGTGCTGTTTTATGTCAGCCTGGTCTTTATGGTGTTTAGCGGGCTGTTGCTGATGAATTTTATCGGCATAAGCATAACTCACAAACGCAAGGAAATAGGAATTTTGCGGGCAATCGGGGCGCGAAACCTCGACGCTTTCAAAATATTCTTTTCCGAAAGCATAGCCATAGGGCTTGCCTCGGCGGCGTTGACCTGCGTCGTCACCCTGCTGTTGTCGATATCGGCTAACGCGGCAATGTCCTTTTCCCTCTTTAACTTCGGACTGCGTCAGGTCGGGCTTCTGTTCCTGCTCGTGCTGATAATCTGCTCCGTCGGAACGTTTGTGCCCGTACGCCGTTTTGCAAAAAAGAAACCGGTAGATGCGATAAACAATAGATAGCGCGGCGCGCAGTGATCAGTGATTAGCGGTCAATGGTCAGTGGCGGTGATTAATAAAAAAACGGAATTGTAGGGGCGGACGCCCTCGGCCGCCCGAAAAT
>JAISRB010000038.1 GCA_031273825.1 Clostridiales bacterium | reverse complement strand
GTCTTAATGCTGAATGTTTCCTTTATTTTTCTTATCAATATTTCCTTTTACAAAAAATTAACAAGGGTACATTTTGCTTTCTTTTTTACCTTCTTTGTTCTCTTTTCAATGTCCGCGCCGCCCCTTCCCTAAACATGCTTTTTCATATCCGTTCGAGACAGCCTATACATAATATCACAACGGCAAAGTATTGTCAACAAATTTTGACAAAGTTTTATTTCCATTTTTTGGGAATTTATACGTTTTTAAGACGGTTCACACAAAAACCCGCAAAAATGGAGAAATTTTTCGAGTCCGTTTGCGTATTTATCGTTATTTTACTTGAATGTTGCTCAAAATCGCGCTTTTTTATGCGCAAGCTCCGATGAATATAATATTTTTATATTTCGTATTCGGCGTTTTCCTCCGCAACCTCGATATCCGGAAAGCCTTTTAGGTACTCGCGGGGGTCGTAGGAGGGGTCTATATGTGTAGCTATGATTCTTACGCCGGTCTTTTGCGATATATCGACGGCGCGGTCTACCGTCATATGCGGCCCGACAAAGCCGACGGGCTTGCTAAAGTCGCCGAGCGCCGCGTCCGCGCCGCCGATAAACCCGTATATATCGGGCGAAAAGACCGCGTCGCCCGTGTATACCAGCGTCCTTTCGCCGCGTATTTTTATGGCGTAATTGGGTACGGAATGCCGCGTCGCAAAAAAATCGCAAATAAATCCGCCTATATTAAGACAGGCCCTGCCCGTCGTGTCGATTACCTCAAAGCCGCCGTGCCCGAGCAGTAGCTTACACCACGGCGTATCCTCGACGGCGGCGTAAATTTTTAGCGTTTGCCCCGAGGACTCGAGCAAATAGCGCAGCGGCAAAAGGTCGCTCGTGTGGTCATAATGAAAGTGTGAGAGATATATAGCCGTTATCTTGCCGATATCCGTCTTGCTTAGGAGGCGCGACAAAACGCCCGAACCCATGTCGAGAACGAGCTTCGTCTCCCCTTGCGTCACTAAATATCCGCTTGTCGCGCCGCCTGCGGGAGGGTACGGCCCGTATTTGCCTAAAACCGTCAGTTTCATTATATATTATCCGCTCCGCGATTGTTTTTTGTATTTAGATTGGCTACCGTCCTTTTTTTAATAAGGCTATTACCTTCTCGAAGTATTCGGGCAAGGGGGCGAAAAATTGCATTTCAACGCCCGTCGCGGGGTGCCGCAACACAAGCCTGCTCGCGTGGAGAAGCTGTCCGTCCGTCTTGAACCGTTGACTGCCGCCGTAGGTCTTGTCGCCGGTCACCGGGTGGCCTATGTGCTTTGAATGGACGCGTATCTGATGAGTGCGCCCGGTTTTTAGCTCAAATTCGACAAGCGTAAAGCCGGCGAACCGCTCGGTCACCTTAAACAAGGTGACGGCGCGTCTGCCCTCCTTTGTCACCGCCATTTTGGTTCTGTCGCTTTGGCTTCTGCCGATAAAGGTTTCTATTACGCCCTCATCCGGCTTTAACACGCCGTCTAAAACGGCGGTATAGTAACGCAGCGCGGACTTGTCGGCAATCTGCTTTGACAAAGACAAATGCGCCGCGTCGGTCTTTGCTACGGCGATAAGCCCCGACGTGTCCTTGTCGAGTCTGTGGACTATTCCCGGCCGCGCCGCGTCTCCGTTTAGCGAGCTTAACGCCGTCATCTTATATAAAAGCGCGTTGACGAGCGTGCCCGACAGGCTGCCGCGGGCGGGGTGAACGACCATGCCCTGAGGCTTGTTTATGACGGCGAAAAATTCGTCCTCATAGACGATATCAAGAGCTATCTCCTCGGGGGCGGCGGACGGCGTTTTTGTCTCGGTCTCGACGCGGACGGCGTCGCCGGCGCGCAGGACATACCCGCCCTTTGCCGCCGCTCTGCCGTTGACAAGCAACTTGCCCGAATCGATCAGGCTCTTTATTTGAGAACGCGTCAGCCCGTCGGCCTTTTCGGCGGCAAACACGTCAAGACGCGTGTTTTGACGGCTCCCGTCGACTGTGAACTCGTAAATCATGACGGTAAATCCGCGTCGTCAAGAGGCGGCTCAACTTGCTTTTTCGGAAGCTCTATGCCGCCGTTTATGGATTGCTCCGTCCCTTCCCCGGCGTCGCCTTGACGGCTCGCCGACAACTCCGCCGACGGGTCGGCAGGCTCGGAAATTCCGCTCTCCTCACGTCTTTTTTTTTCGTCCTTAGAATAAAAAAACAGCATATATATCATGACGACCGCCGCGCCGACGACGACGCATGAATCGGCGACGTTGAAGTTTGAATAGAAAGGAACATACAAAAAATCGCGAACAAAGCCATAAATCAAGCGTTCTGCGCCGTTGGCGACGCCGCCCGCAAATATCAAAACCAGCCCTAAGCGCATGTATTTGTTTTCGTCGGCCGCCTTTAGCAAATAAACCGCTACGGCCGCCGAAACGACTATCGAAAAGACGCCGAAAAGACGCGAATATCCCGAAAACATTCCGAAGGCTATTCCGTCGTTTAAGCCCTTTTCTAATCTTAAAAAGCCGTCTATAACCGTCAGTCCGTCGTCTCCTACCACGGAAAAGACGATAAGCTTTGTCAGCCAATCGAATATTATCAGGGCGGCGGCTATGACCGCCTCCGTTATAAGCGTCTTTTTTTGATTTTTGCCGAGGTTTTTCAAAATTTTTTTCAATGCGTATCTCCTTTTTTTTTGTGTTCAGTCTTGATTGTCGATTACTCTGACAAACGGCGGCGTAAACAAAAACGTGCTTTGGCTTATTCTCTGCATACTTCCGTTGAGGGCGTATATAGCTCCGCTCATAAAGTCAAGCATCTTTTGCATGGTTTCGTCGGGCAGATAACAAAGCTCGACTATAACCGATTCTTTAAACTTTATCGAATCGACAAGCCTGACTATGTCGTCAAAAGAGCGCGGTCTATACATATTTATATTGCTCAACGCCTCGCGCGAATAGCCGTCCGCGGACTTGATTTTTTGAGCGCGTTTTATGGCGGCGTCGGGCGCGGACGGCAGACCGTTCCGCGAATAACCCATTGCGTTTCCGTCGGCGTAGCCGTCGGAAGCCGCGGCGGTAAGCCGCAGATCGGAGACGGAACGGGGATTGTCTCCGTAAGGCTCGCGGTAAAAGGATGTGATTTTTGCCGATTGTACGGCAGGCGGCCTTTCGCGTCCGGCGTAGCTCCGCCGCACCGCTGAGACCGCGCCGTCCGCGGGGTCTCCGTTATAAAAATCGATTATCTTTCTTATAATGCCCATATATACGAAAGCCTCCCCCGTTATGTCTATGTAGCATAGCTCCTCGCTCCGAATATCGCCGTTCCGAGTCTGACTATATTTGCTCCGTATTTTATGGCCGCGATATAGTCGTTTGACATGCCGGCCGAGAGATAGACGCAGTCTACGTTTGGACCGCCCGCGGTCTTTGTCTCGTCAAAGAGCGCGCGCAGAGTCTTATAATACTCCGCAAGCCGTTCGCCGTCCGCGTTCGGCATGACGCTCATAAGCCCCTTGATTTTGATATTTTTATACTCCGCGAGGCTTGCGATAAAGCCGGCGGTGCAATCCGGGCTTATCCCGCCCTTGCTCTCCTCGCCGCCTATGTTGACCTCGACGAGGCACTCCGTAACGACTCCGCGCCGCTTGGATACCGCGTCGATTTCCTCGGCAAGCCCGGCTCTATCGAGCGAATGTATGAGGACGTTTTTGCCGCCGCCTATGAGATATTTTATCTTGTTGGTCTGAAGCCGTCCGATAAAATGCCATCTAAAGGGCAGCCCCGCGTCATAGTGACCGAGAAATTCCTGCACGCGGTTTTCGCCGACGTCTGAAATTAAGCCGCTTAGTCCGCAAACCGTCTCCTTGGTTTGGGTTTTCACCGCGGCGGTTATTATAACTTCGTCGGGGTTTCTGCCGGCGGCCTTGCAAGCTTCGGCTATGTTTGCCTTTATTTCGGCTATGTTTTTTTGAATATCCATAGTTTACCACACTTTAAACGCGTTGTAAAGGCGCAAATTTTTCTTTCCGTGAGACAAATTTTTCTTTTTTGAGGAAAAAAGAATAATCAGTCAAAAGAAAACGCCGATTGCCTTATGAGCCGCGCTTTTTTTAGCTCAAATTTTTCTGACGCTGTTGTTGCGGTGATAGACGTTATTCGCCTCGACAAAAAACGCCTTGTCTATTCCCGACGCATATTCCTTTATCAGTCTGAACAGCCAGTTGTTTTCGGCTACGCCCGGGGTATTCATGCGCGTGTCGCCGCCGAAGCCGCATATATCCTGAACGGGAATTATCGCAAGCGCGCTGACCGACGACAGCAGGACGTTTATTATCGTCTTTACCGACGTTCCCTCAAGCCCGCCGCGCCCCCATTCGCCGCCCTGATAGCGGCAATATCTCAAAACATGCTCTCTGACGTTGTCGTTGAGGCCGTAGAGCCAGCCGAGCGCGGTGTCGTTGTCGTGCGTCCCCGTGTAGGCCACGCTGTTTTTTATGTAATTGTGCGGAAGATGATCGCTGTCGTTGCCCGCAAAGCCGAATTCAAATACGCGCATTCCGGGAAAGCCCGTCTTTTCTAAAAAGGCCTTGACCCTGTCGTCGGTTACGCCGAGATCCTCGGCGACAATTTCGGCGTTTGGAATTTGCTTTTTTATTTCCTTAAAAAACGACAGCCCCGGTCCCTTTTCCCATACGCCGTCAACCGCGGTCTTGCTGCCCGCGTCAATCGAATAATAAGAATAAAAGCCTCTGAAATGGTCGATTCTCACCGCGTCATAAATTTCCGTCAGACGCTTTATGCGGCTTTTAAACCATGAATATTTGTCCTTTTTCATGGCCTTAAAGTCATAAAGCGGATTGTTCCAAAGCTGACCGTTTTCGGCGAAGTAGTCGGGAGGAACGCCCGCGACCTTTTTCATATTAAGTCCTCCGTCGAGCCTGAAGCATTTCGGGTTATGATAGACGTCCGCGCTGTCATAAGAGACATAAATCGGCGAATCGCCCATTATGTTTACGCCGAGCGAATTTACATATGCCTTTAACAGCCCCCATTGCCGCCAAAAAAGATATTGCTCAAACTTAAAAAACAGAACGTATTTTGACAGACCGTTCAACAAACCGTCATATTCGGGTTGCCGCTTAAATTTTATCGCGTCCTCCCACTCAAACCACGGCGCGTTAAAATAATTGCTCTTTAACGCCATATAAGAGACGTAATCGTCAAGCCAATAAGCGTTTTGCCGCTCAAAGTCGGCGATAAGCCGTCCGATTTCGCCGAGATTTTTTTCAAAGGCGTGTTTCAAAAGCTGCCGTTTGTTAAATTTTACGTTTTCATACTCGACTACGTCGCGCTGTCCCTTGTGAATGTACGGCGCGACGTCGTCATAGGTCAAAAGCCCGTCGGCGACAAGCCCGTAAGGGTCTATGTATAGATAGTTGCCGGCAAACGCGCTCGGGCTGTCATAGGGCGAATTGTAAACGCCCACGGGATTGAGCGGCAAAATCTGCCACCAATGAAAGCCCATGTCGAGTATGTTTTTTGCAAATTCCTTGGCGTAATCTGAAAAATCGCCTATGCCGAAATCGCCCGGCAAAGACGAGATGTTAAGTAATACGCCGCTTGCCCTATTAAACATAAAAATTCTCCTTTTATCAATATATACTATAGCACAAAACCCCTCCGTTGTCAATCCTGCAAACGGGCTTTTAATCGGGGCAACCGCACAAAAACACGTTTATCCGGCGCATAGCGGCGCGTTAGGCCCCGTTTTTATGCGGAGCCTAACGCGAAGCTTTGATTTGCACTTTTACTAATTGCCGTAGTATATTCAATATCCGTCGGGTTTATTACCCTTTTTTCATCTCATACCGTTCCGCGTTTAGCTTGATAGTCTCTACCCCTCCGAATAGCGTATCCTCCGTTATGTGCAAGGTGGCTTTCATAAAGGTGTTTTCATAAGTTCCCGACAAGACGACGGTTTGCGTCGGCTCTCCGTTTTCGTCAAGCGCATAGGCGATAAAGGTTTTGTCGCCGCCCCACTCAAA
>JAISRB010000037.1 GCA_031273825.1 Clostridiales bacterium | reverse complement strand
ATGATATTCCAGCGATTTTCAATAAGCTGACGTTGGTTGACGGCAAGTTGAAAGTTGTGGCTACCGAGATTTCAATGCGCGACGTATTCAATAGCGTGGCGCCCTCTTGCGAAGAACTTGATTTCCGCTTTGAAACGCGCTACGAGCCGTATCAAGGCTACTCGTTTGATATGGTAGACGGGATAGACCTCGTTATCAAATCAGCGAGCGGCGAGTTTTTGTCTCCGCTTGAAATTAAGTTGACTGTTTTGCCTACAGCGGGAACGGCACAATTCCCGGAAGAACAATGGGGTTGTGAAATGGTCGTGCGTTCCGCTACGACTTCATACTGTGCGTTGGGTATGTTCGATTCTGTAAAAGACGATCGAAATATCGTGCGTGAAATATTCGAAGAAGCTTGCGCCGATGTTGGTTCATGGACTAACGACTTTGAAATGACGCACAAAACTCCAACGCTTGCCGGGTGCGTAAACGAGTTTGAAAAAAAATATTTAGACCGTCAGAAACCGCTCCTAATGCAGACGATATGGAAAACGCAAGGGCAGTCGCCTGTGCTTGCCGATAACGCTTTTGATATAGTTGTGTGGAGCGATTATGCGTTCTCTCGCCTATTTCTTGATAACAACACGCTCGACAAGGGCAAAATGAGTCGTCCAATGAGGGCTTCGGCAAAACTTGCGCGGTGTCTGTGGGAGCTGTCGAAATCGGGCAAGATTCGACTTGCCGAGATATATCGTCAAATGGCGTTTGATACTCAGACCGACAAGGAATTTGCGATAAGCGGTCAGATATGGACTAAGTATATTTCTTCCGAGCGTATCCTTAATCCGATACTTCCGAAAGAAGTATTGAATGACATAATTGAGCCGGGATATATAGAACGCTTACGACCTGAACGACGGTTTGATCAGACGTTGTATTTCACCATCAGACATTAGGTTAATCATACAACGTTGCCAGTCAAATGGTAGACGACTTTTTTTGCGTCAAGATTTTTAATAGGGCTCTGCCGTATCAATATCTTGACATTTTTTTTGATTTCATATATTATATATCTATGGTTATAGAGACGCTTACGCTTTCGGGTTTTAGAAATTACGAGAGGGAGAGAGCCGAGCTTTCGCGCGGTCTGAATATTTTTAAGGGAGACAACGCCGCCGGCAAGACAAACCTGCTCGAATCGGTGTATGTTTCGGGCGTGGGCAAATCTCTCAAGACGACGCAGGACAAGGAAATGGTCAGGTGGGGGAGCGGCGAGGCTATAATAAAGGTTGTAGCCGTCCACAGATTTTCAAGACACGAGATAGAGATAAGAATAGATTTAAAGGGCAAAAAGCGCGTTCTCATCGACGGAATTCCGCAAATCAAGATGTCGGAGCTTTTGGGCTACGTCGGCATAGTTTTCTTTTCGCCCGACGAGCTTAGCTTAATCAAGGATGGGCCGTCGGAGCGCAGGCGGTTTATGGATATCAGCCTCTGTCAGCAGAGTAAGGCCTACCTAAAAAGCCTTTCGCTCTATAACAAGGCGTTGTTTCAGCGCAACAAGCTGCTCAAAAGCTCTTATTCAAAAACCGCGCTTAACGACCTGCTCGACGCGTTCGACGTTCAGCTGTCAAAAAGCGGAGCGGCGGTGGTCGCCGTCAGGCAAAAATTTATAGCCAACATTTCAAGCGGCGTCGCCGAATGGCACAAAAAAATCAGCGGCGGACTCGAGTCGCTCGGCCTCGGCTATGAGACCCGGCTCGAATGCGGCGGTCTGACCGATATCCAAGCCGCGGCCGCATTTTTGGAACGCTACAAGGCCGACAGAGAAAAAGACATTGAGACGGCCTTTACCAACGCGGGTCCGCACAGAGACGATTTGAGGGTAATAGTCAACGGCATAGACGTCAGAAAATTCGGTTCGCAGGGTCAGCAGCGTTCGGCGGCGTTGTCGCTCAAGCTTGCCGAGATAGGAAGCTTTAGGCTTGAGACGGGCGAGGAGCCGATTTTGCTTTTGGACGACGTGCTGTCGGAGCTTGACCTTGCGCGACAGGCCAATCTCATAGAGGCGACAAAGGGCGTTCAGACGATATTGACCTGCACGCATTTTGACGCTCCGTCCGATTTGGAACACAAGGAGTTTATAATAAAAAACGGAAAAATAGCCGGTCGGACGTGACGGCGCGGCGGTTTTGTCTTGCGTTTGAAAATCGGAACGCGCCGCGTACCGAATTGACGCGGGCGCGTTGCCGCCTAATTAACGCGCAAGTCTTGAATTAATTGCAATATTTACTAAAGCCGTATTGACAATTTTCCTTATATGTGATATTATATATCGGGGTTTGTACGCGCTTATCGCGGCCGGCAAGCCCTTTAAAAGAGGCGGGTATGAAAAAAGGTTTTAAGTCGATAATACTTTTTATCGCGGCCGCGGCTACGGCCGCCGTCCTTTCGGGTTGCTCGCTGCTCGGTCTGCCCCTCATGAAGGAAGGGGAGACGGGCCTAATCGGCACGCCGTTCAACACGGTCTTGCCCGATTTTTACGGCGCGGGCAAGGGCGCGGAAAACGCAAATCAAGACGGCTGGTATGAGGTTTTTGTCGACGAATTTGACGGCGACTCCCTAAACGCCGACCTTTGGGCCTACAGTCCCGAACGCTACCGCACAAAAACGCTCAATCCGGCTCATCCCGAATACACGTCCTATTGGACGCGCGACGCGGTTTCCGTCAACGGCGGCAACCTCGAAATCCGCGCCGAGCAAAGACCCGACGGCAGATATACCGGCGGCATAGAGACGCGCAAAACACACATTGCCGACGACGGCGAGACGATAGTTACCGATTCGATGCTCTTTGAGCAGGCCTTCGGATATTTTGAGGTAAGGGTCAAATTTCCCGACGAGGAGGGGCTTTGGAGCGCGTTTTGGCTTCAGTCGGAATATCAGCGCAAGATAGGCAACGACGGCCGCGACGGAACCGAAATAGACGTTTACGAGTCGGGCTTTATACGTCACCCGAAATGGATGGGGCACGCCCTGCTCTGGGACGGCTACGGCACGTCAAACTCGCGGGTCAGCGGACTTAGACGCGGCTACGGCGCGAATCTCTATGACGGATATCACACCTTTGCGCTCAAATGGACGCCGGGGTATTATGTGTTTTATATCGACGGCGCGGCGACGTGGGCGACAAACGACGGCGGCGTGGCGCAGGTCGCCGAGTTTTTGAGACTGACCGTAGAGATCGACGAGGGCGACGGCTGGGGGCCTCACGCTCAAAAGATAGGACTTTTTAAGTCAAAGGCAAGCGTCTTTTATGTCGACTATGTCAGGGTATACCAAAATGTGAATTATTTGCCCTATATCAGAAGTAACGACGATTACGCGGATATCGGCGCAATAAAATAAAAAACGGAGACAATAAATATGCCAAAAGGTTTTAGCGGCGGCGGCGGCGGTTTTAGCGGCGGCGGCGGTTTTTCGGGCGGCGGCGGCTTTAGCGGCGGCGGCAAGGGTTTTAGCGGCGGCGGTTTTTCGAGCGGTGGCAAGGGCTTTAGCGGAGGTCAAAAGGGCTTTAGCGGCTCGTCGAGACCCTCGGGGACGTATAGGAGCGGCTCGACCGGCAGCTTTATCGGCGGAATGGTCGTCGGCAGTCTTTTGGGGCGCGCGGCCAACGGCAACGGCGGAAGCGGCGGCGACGGCGGAGGCAACGACGGCGGCAATCCGACGCCGGAAAGGCCTAAGGAGCCGACAAGAAAGCAATGCAACTATTGCGGAACGGAATACGACATAGCCGAGGAAAAATGCTCTAACTGCGGCTCGTCGGAGTTTACTGTAATTCAGCCCGACGACGGAACAAACGACGGAATAAACGACGGCGCAAGGCGCGAACCGCCGACGGCCGAGGAAATCAAAACGCAGACCGAGACCTTCAAAAAAAGGCAAAAAAAGAGCCTGCTTATCGGAGTAGCCGCGCTTGTCCTTTTGGTCATAGCCGTCGTTATCATAGCGCGGTCGTGTTCGACGACCATAAGTTATGACAAGACCGCCGAGGTGGGGCAGATTTTGACTACCGAATACTTTGAATTCGAAGTTCTAAGCTATGAAAAACGATATGCCTCCGACGGAAAGTTTATCGACCGCATAGACGGCATAGACTACGAATATTGGGCGGATACCGACAATGTTTTGTATGCCGTCGAGGTGTATATTTATAATCACACGGCGTGGAACGACGTTCCGTTCTATGACCATGAGGACTTTTTGCTTTATGCCGACGGCAAAAAATATGAAACCTTATCAACTCAACGGTTTTATCTCGATTCAAAGAAAGACAAAACGATATGGGTCGTCTTTGAGATAGCCAAAAGCCATGACCAAAACGATATAATTTTTACCTATATCGAATACGATGAAGACGGCTACAGAGGCGACACCTTCGGGGTGTATTTACGTTGACGGACGATTTCCGTTTTGTTTACGGCGACTTAAGCCGCGTCGTTTTGGCGTCGTCGTCGCCGAGAAGGCGGGAGCTTTTGCGCGGAATAATACCGCGCTTTGAGGTAGCCGCGCCCGAGGGCGCGGAGGAGACGTCAAAAAAATATCCCGCCCGCGCCGTCATGGACTTGGCGCGGAAAAAAGCCGCCGAGGTCGGCAAGAGAGTCGGGGCTTACGACTTGATAATCGCCTGCGACACGGCGGTATACTCGGGCGGAACGATATTGGGCAAGCCTAAGGACGCGGCCGACGCGCTTAATACGCTAAGGCTTTTGAACGCGGCGACGCACAAGGTCTATTCGGGCGTATGTCTTTTGACAAACGACGCTTGCAAAGGCTTTTATGACAAGACTTAC
Source organism: Clostridiales bacterium (assembly GCA_031273825.1). Classification (GTDB taxonomy): domain Bacteria; phylum Bacillota; class Clostridia; order Christensenellales; family JAISNN01; genus JAISNN01. Next base: position 10,306 of record JAISRB010000037.1, on the reverse strand, counting down.
GTGACGTTTTTTGAGCATTCCGACGCGGAGCTTGAGAGATATATAGCCGAATACAAGCCCTTTGACAAGGCGGGAGCATACGGCGTTCAAGACGGATTTTTGAGAATAAAGACCGTCGGCAGTCTTGATAACGTCATAGGCCTGCCTACGGAAAAGCTAAAGAGGTATTTGATTTATGCTGATTGACCTTGTGATAGATTTGGGTTCGGAGAGCCTAAGGATATACAAAAACGGCGAGGGAATGATTTTTGACGAGCCGTCCTTGGCGTTAGTCGGCGGAGACCCGGGCGCGCCCGTCATAACCGACGTGGGGCAAAGCGCAAACGACCGCGCCCTTGAGGCGGCGGGCGGCGGACAATACGGGCTTGTCCGCCCGATAAAAAACGCCGGCATAACCGACGTAAAGACGGCAAAGCTTTTTTTTGCCGAATGCTTTAAGCGGAGCGGCGTAGAGCCGTCGTTTTTTGACAAAATCAGAGTAGTGGCTTTGGTGGGGTGCGGGCTTGGCTATGCCGAGCGGAGGCTTGCCGCCGACGCTATCAAGGGCGCGGGGGCGCGGCGCGTATACGTCGTCGACGGTTTGCTCGCCTTATATTGTTATTCCGAGGTTGACAGAGGCTTTTTTGTCGACATAGGGGCGGCGGCGGCAAACGCCGGCTTTGTCGCCCACGACGGAATCAAAACCGGCTTTCAAACCGACGTCGCCGGAAACGCGGTAAACGCCGCCCTGCGCGCCCTTATCGAGTCGCGCTACGGCTTGACCATAGGCGCGCGCTCCGCCGAAAAAATCAAACGCGCCTCGACCGTTTACGGCGTTCCCGACGGCGCGATACGCGTCAACGGCAAGGACGCTCAAGGCAATTTTGTCTCCGCCGACGTCTATTTTTCAGACGTAGCGGCTTGCGCGAGAGGGGTTTTTGACGAGCTGATAGGCTTGCTCGACGCGGCGATATTCGGCTTGCCCGTCCGCGACCGCAATTTGGTCTGCGGGAGCGGAATATTTTTGTCGGGCGGCTCGGCGATGTTTGCCGGTCTCCCCGAATATCTCGCCGAAAAATTGAGACTAAAGGTCTCCGTCGTCGCAAACTGCCGCGAGGCCGCGGTAATCGGCGCGGCGCGTTTTTATCGCGAGAGAGGCTTGCTCAAAGAATTAATAAAAATCTAAATAAAAATAAAAAAAATATAAAGCGAGGTACAAAATGGCAAAAAACAACGTGACCGGTCAAAGACCGGCAAAGAGACTTCTTCTCATCGCGCTCATACTCATATTGAGCTTTTCGCTGTCGGCGTGCTCATTCAAGGGCGACAAGGGCGACGCGGGCGACGTCGGGCCGCGCGGCCTGTCGGCCTATGAGCTTGCTCTCGAGCACGGCTTTGTCGGCACGGAAGCGCAGTGGCTCGAAAGCCTGCGACAGGGCAGCAGCGCGTATGACATAGCCGTCGCCAACGGCTTTGTCGGTACGGAGCAAGAATGGCTTGAAAGCCTAAAGGGCGCAAACGGCGCGAACGGCGCGAACGGCACAAACGGCACAAACGGCGCGGACGGTAAGGACGGCGCGGACGGAGTGACCGATATATCCGACATTTACGCGGCTTATCAAGCGAACGGGGGAACGTTATCCTTTGAGGACTTCTTAAGGTTTTTCTATTCGGATCCCGCCGAGGTTATCGCCGCCAACCTCTTGCGTTCGGTTGTGGCTATCAACATGTCGGTTGTAGTCAACGGCCAAACCGAAACCTACGCGGGCTCCGGCGTCGTCATAAGATTTGACAAGACGGCGGGAACGGCTTATATTATGACTAATTGTCATGTGATATACTATAACGGTAAAAATAGCAACGGCGTAGGCTCGGGCGTGGGTCTAAGCAGTGATATAAAGGTGTGGCTCTACGGGCAGGAGAGCTTTGACGCTCTTGCCATGGCGGCGAGCGTCGTGGCCTATTCGGGCAGTCAGGATATCGCCGTAATCAAGGTGACAAACGACAGGCTAAAAAACAACGACTTTGTCAGGGCCGCCGACATAGGCGATTCCGACGACATTCACGCGGGGCAGGACGTTTTTGTCGTCGGCAACGCTCTGGGGCTCGGCATATCCGTCGTAGGCGGCGGCGTCAGCGTCGTTTCGGAAACTATAACGCTTGCCGCGATAGTCGGCTCGACTAACGTTGCGATTAGGGTATTGAGAACCGACGCCGCGTCAAATCACGGCAATTCGGGCGGCGGAATATTTGACAGAGAGGGCAAGCTCATCGGAATAACCAACGCGGGCATGGACGACAGCGCGATCCAGAACGTCAATTTTGCCATTCCGGTAAACGCCGCTATGGGCATTTTTGAAAGCTGTCTTGACAACGGAGCCACCGCCGGAGAAAGATTGTTGTTAGGAATTATCTCCGATGTGTCGGCTGTAAATACGAGCATTGACCCCGCGACGGGGCTTGTTTCCGTCGCTCACACTATCGTAGTAACGGGGATAAGCCCGGGTTCGATAGCGTCCGGCAAGATTGTGCTCGGCGACGTAATAAAGGCGATAACGCTGATCAGAGCCGGTCAGACAATCGCTCATAAGACCGTAACCGCCAATTATCAGATAACCGAGTTTATGTATAAGGGTATCGCGGGCGATACCGTCAGAATGACGATTATGAGAAACGGCGTCGAGCAGACGGTAGATCTGACCTTGAGCGCGGCATCGGGCAAATATACGCAATTTGCCGTTATAGTATAAGACCTTTCGCTTATCCTTTTTTATAATCGGCTTGCAAATAATTGCGCCGAAATAAATATTGTGATATAATAGACCCGTCGCTTAAAAGCCGATTCCAAAAGTCAATTTTGTGAATGGCCGTGCGGCGGGTTTAATTTTAATAAAAAAACATTATCGAGGTTAAGACTATGGCAAGGATAACTATTCCCGAATATGAGAGTCTGAGCGCGGAGGCAAAGCGCGAATATGACGGTCAGATAAAAAAGCACGGCAGAATAACAAATATGAAAAAAACCTTGCTCCATTCGGTTCCTTCTTTTAAGGTTCTTATGGAATGGTATCCCTTGCGCGACGAGGTCGTCAAGGTTGTCGGCGAATTTTCGCTCAACGTATACGCCTACGCCGTAAGCCACGCCAATCAATGTCTCATTTGCTCGACGTTCTTCCGCAAGATACTCAAAGACGGCGGGGTAAACCCCGACGAGCTTAGTCTTGACGAAACGTCGGAGCTTTTGGCCGAATACGGCGCGGCCTGCGTCGCGCAGCCCGTCAAGGTGAGCGACGAGCTTTTTGCGCGAATGCGCGCGCGCTTTTCGGAGGCGGAAATAGTCTTGTTGACGGCGTTCGCGGGAATGATGATCGCGACAAACCTAATCAACAACGCCTTAGAGGTCAAGCTCGACGAATATCTTGTGACGTATACCGAAAAAAAATAAGGCAAAGCCGGATATATAAAAACAAATAAAAAATAAAGGGAGTCGTGAAACATGTACGGATTTAAGGACAAGACGGTTTTTATCACCGGAGCGGCAAAGGGACAGGGCAGAGCCGTCGCGCTTGCGTTTGCAAAAGAGGGCGCGAATATCATAGCCTTTGACCTTGCGGAAAAGATACCGTATCCGATATATAACGACGCGAGCAAGCACGCTCTCGTCGAGGTAAAAAAAGAAATAGAGGCCGTAGGCGGCAAGGCCTATATATACGCCGGCGACGTTCGCAACGCCGACGACATAAGGGCGGCCGTAGAGGGGGGCGTAAGCTGCTTCGGCAAAATAGACGTGCTTTTTAACAACGCGGGAATATGCGCCTACGGCTATTCGCACGAGCTGACCGAGGAGCAGTGGGACGCTATGATAGACATCAACCTAAAGGGCGCGTGGCTTGCCGGCAAATATGTCATTCCCGTCATGCGCGCGCAGAGGAGCGGAGTCATCATCAACAATTCGTCGGTCGGCGGACTGCGCGGCATGAACCGCCTTTCGCACTACGCCGCGAGCAAGTGGGCTTTGGTCGGCTTGACAAAATCGTGGGCTCTCGAAAACACCGAATACGGAATCCGCGTCATAAGCATTCACCCGACGGGGGTAAATTCGCCGATGAACGACGGTCTGGCATTTATGGAGGGCGCGACGCCCGAGGAAATCGCCGTCAGGAGCGCGGGCAACCTAATCCCCGTTCCGTGGATAGAGCCGGAGGACGTGGCCGACTCCGTGCTGTTTCTCGCGAGCGACAAGGCAAAATATGTGACGGGCAGTCAATACGTTTTGGATGCGGGACTGCTGACAAGATAGAGGGGAGGCGGACAAAAATATGAGCGAAAAAAAAGAGAAGTTTTATATAACCACGCCGATTTATTTTCCCAGCGGAAGCTGGCATTTGGGAACGTGCTACACCACCGTCGTCTGCGATTGCATAGCGCGGTTTAAGAGAATGCAAGGCGCGGACGTCTTTTATCTGACGGGAACCGACGAGCACGGTCAAAAAATAGAGACCAACGCAAAAAACGCGGGGCAGACGCCTATCGCGTATGTTGACCAAAAGGTCGCTAAGCTAAAGGAGCTTTGGAAGCTTCTCAATATATCCTACGACAAATTTATAAGAACCACCGACGATTATCACGTCCTTGCCGTTCAAAAGATTTTTGCCAAGCTATACGAAAAGGGCGACATATATTTGAGCCAATACGAGGGCAACTACTGCGTGCCGTGCGAATCGTTTTGGACGGAGGCGCAGCTAAAGGACGGCAAATGCCCCGATTGCGGCAGAGAGGTCAAGCTTATGAAGGAGGAGAGTTATTTTTTCCGCCTTTCAAAATACGCCGACGCTATCATAAAGCTTTATGAGGACAATCCGGAATTTCTCGAACCAAAAAGCCGCCGCAACGAAATGATAAACAACTTTTTGAAGCCGGGACTCACCGACCTTTGCGTCAGCCGCACAACGCTAAAGTGGGGAATACCCGTTCCCTTTGACCCTAAGCACGTCATATACGTCTGGCTTGACGCGCTTACAAACTATATAACCGCCTTAGGCTACGGCTCGGACGACGAGTCGCTCTTTGAGAAATTTTGGCCGGCGGATATTCACATGATGGGCAAGGAAATCATTCGCTTTCACTCTATCATCTGGCCGGCGTTTTTGATGGCGTTAGATTTGCCTATTCCAAAAAAAGTCTACGGTCACGGCTGGATGATTTTTTCGGGAGACAAAATAAGCAAGAGCAAGGGCAACACCGTCGACCCGTTCGTCCTTTCCGGCCGCTACGGAGTCGACGCGGTCAGATATTATCTTTTGAGAGAAATACCCTTCGGGCAGGACGGAAATTATACGACGCAAATATTTCTCAACCGCATAAACAACGACCTCGCCAACGATTTGGGAAACCTCGTCAGCCGCTCGTCGGCAATGATAGGGCAGTATAACGGCGGACTTGTGCCTAAACGGCCAAGGGTGACCGACGAAAGAGATTCCGCCCTCATAGCCCAAGCCGAGGGGCTTTTGGCAAAGGCGGCAGCGTCCGTCAACGGGCTTGAAATCCCCGACGCGCTCAACGAAATAATAAGGCTGTCGCAAAACTGCAACAAGTATATCGAGGTTTCCGCGCCGTGGATATTAAAAAAGAACGGAGATACCGCGCGGCTAAACGCCGTTTTGTATAACCTCGCGGAATGTATAAGAATAGCCGCCGTCGTCCTCGCGCCGTTTTTGCCCGAAACCTCGGCGAAGATTCTCGACTCAATGTCGGTCGGCGCGGAGCTTAGAACCTTTGCTTCGGCGGAGAAATTCGGCGGCATAGAGGAGGGGAGCGTCGTCGTCAAAATCCCGCCGCTTTTCCCGAGAATAGACATAGAAAAGGAAGCCGGCTTTTTTGACGGCTTAGAGACGGAACAAGCCGAAAAGACCGCCGCGCAAGCCGAAAAAGACCCCGCCGCCGCCCAAAAGGACGGCAAGGGGCAAGCCGAAAAGGACGGCGCGGCAGTCGAGCCGAAGCAAGACGACGGCATGATAAGCATAGACGAGTTTATGAAAATCAAGCTAAAAACGGCCAAGGTCATAGCCTGCGAGCGCGTCGAAAAGTCGGACAAGCTGCTAAAACTGACCGTCAGGGTCGGCGGCGAAACGCGAACGATAGTCAGCGGAATAGCCTTGAGCTTTAGCGCGGAGGAGATGGTCGGCAAAAACGTCGTCATAGTCGCCAACCTAAAGCCGGCAAAGCTTAGGGGAATAATGTCGGAGGGCATGATTTTGTGCGCCGAGGACGACGAAAAGAAGCTTGCCATAGTCAATACCGACGACGCGGACTTTAAGGACGGAAGCGTCGTGAGATAAGACACGAGAAAAAAATTTACGCCAAACGGAGAGAACAAATTGTTGACCGACAGCCACGCTCATCTAAACGACGAGAGATTAATGCCGCAAGCCGCCGAAATAGTCGCCCGCCTCGGGGAATACGGGGTAGGGCGCGTCGTTTGCGCGTCTTATGACGCAAAATCGAGCGTAGACGCCGCCGCTCTCGCCGATAAATATCGCGAGGTATTCGCGACGGTCGCCTTTCACCCCCACGAGTCAAAGAGCTATACCGACGGGGACGCTAAGCTGTTTTGCCGTCTCGCAAAAAACAAAAAGGTCTTAGCCATAGGCGAGACGGGGCTTGACTACTATTATGACCTCTCCGAGAGGAGCGTTCAAAGACGCGTCTTTGCCGAACATATAGAGCTTGCCGACGCTTTGGGTCTGCCCGTCGTCGTGCATATACGCGACGCGTATGAGGACGCGATAGCCATATTGACGGCGAACAGGGCTAAGCTAAACAACGGCGTTCTCATTCACAACTTTAGCGGAAGCGTCGAGACCATGCGCGCTTTGGACGAATTAGGCTGTTATTATTCCTTTGGGGGAACGATAACCTTCAAAAACAACAAAAAAGGCGCGGAGGCTCTGCTTGCCGCCGATAAATCAAAAATATTGCTTGAAACCGACTGCCCCTATCTGACTCCCGAGCCGCACAGGGGCAAGCTAAACTTTCCTTATTATGTCAAGCATGTCGCCGAAAGGTGCGCCGAAATTTTGGATATCGACTTTGACGCGCTTTGCGCCCTGACCGAAAAAAACGTTGAAAGCCTGTTTAAAAGACTGAACGGCGGCGCGGGGGCGGCAAATGGATAATTATTTATACGAATACGACGGCAAGCTATATATAAACCTCACCAACGAGTGCAGCAACGACTGCGCTTTTTGCGTGAGAAATACGTCGGACGGCGTGGGCGGATATTTTCTTTGGCTAAAAAAGCCGCCTACCGCCGATGAAATCATAAAAAAGCTGGAGGAAACCGACCTCGGCAAATATCGCGAGTTTGTCTTTTGCGGCTTCGGCGAGCCGCTCTGCGCCTTTTCGGAGCTTGTCAAGGTCGGCGAATTTTTGAGGGCGCAGGGCAAGCGCGTCAGGCTAAACACAAACGGTCAGGCGCGGCTCATAGTCGGAGACAACGCGGCCGAACGGCTAAAAAACGCCGTCGATACCGTAAGTATAAGCCTCAACGCCCCCGACGCGAAAAAATACAACGCCGTTTGCCGTTGCGCCTTCGGCGACGACGGATATTACGCCATGCTCGAATTTGCTAAGCAATGCGTAAAATGCGTGGACAGGGTGATTTTGTCGGTTGTGGATACGATTCCGCAAGAGGACATAGAGGCGTGCCGCAAGATAGCCGAAAATATGGGCGCGGAATTCAGAGTGAGAAAGTATGAAGCTTAAGAGTCCGCGCAAGCGCGGTTTTAGGCAACCCTAAGCAAAAAAAACGGCATTAGCCGCACAAAAAAGCTTTAAAGCAAAGCAAGAGCCAAAAAAACGCAACAAACAACACAACGGGAACGGGAGAATAAATTTAATGCGCACACATAATTGCAATCAGCTAAGAGACTTAGACGCAGGCAAGGCCGTCAGATTAGAGGGCTGGCTTCAGTCGGTGAGAGATATCGGCAATATTATATTCGCGACGGTCAGAGACTTTTACGGCGTGACGCAGGTGACGGTAGAGGACGAAAGGCTAAAAGCCGAAATAAGAGAAATTCCGCGCGAGTCGACGATCGCCGTCGAGGGCAGGGTGGTTTTGCGCTCCGCTCCCAACGACCGCCTGCCGACGGGGCTTATCGAAATCGAGCCGACGGCTATAGAGGTTCTCGGACGCTGCACGGAGCAGCTGCCCTTTGAGCCGCTCAATTCGTTGCAGTCAAAGGAGGAGACGCGGCTTAAATACCGCTTTTTAGACCTCAGAAATCCGACGGTAAGAGACAAGATAGTACTGCGCTCCAAGGTCGTTTCCGCGCTCCGCGCAAAAATGACCGAGAGAGGCTTTTTGGAGATAACTACGCCGATTTTGACAAGCTCGTCGCCCGAGGGCGCGAGAGACTATATCGTGCCGAGCAGAATTCACCCCGGCAAGTTTTATGCCCTGCCGCAAGCCCCTCAGATATTCAAGCAGATACTCATGACGTCCGGCTTTGACCGCTACTTTCAGGTCGCGCCGTGCTTTAGAGACGAGGACGCGCGAGCCGACAGATCGCCCGGTGAGTTTTATCAGCTTGATATCGAGATGGCCTTTGCCTCGCAGGAGGACGTGTTCGCGGAGTTAGAGGCCGTTCTGCCCGACATATTCGCGCGGTTTTCGGACAAAAAAATAGCCGAGGCGCCTTTCCCGCGGATAACCTATAAGGACGCTCTCGAAAACTACGGCAGCGACAAGCCCGATTTGAGAAATCCCTTAAGGGTCGCCGACATATCTGAAATATTAAAGGACTGCCCTTATGACGAAATCGCCGGAAAATGTATAAAGGCCGTCGTCGTCAACGACTTTAAGGGAACGAGAAAAAACATAGACGAAACCGTCGAATATATTTCAAGCAACGAGGGCAGGCTGTTTTGGTTTAAGACCGACGCCGACAACAAATTGAGCGGAGGAATATCCAAATTTTTGACCGATAAGCAGGAATCGCTGATATCGGCGCTCAACCTCGGGCCGAACGCCTTTGTCGGCATAGTCGCCGGAAAAAAAGGCGCGATAGAAAAAATGTCGGGGGTTCTCAGAAACCGCCTCGGCGAACAGCTCGGTCTGCTCGAAAGGGACGTTTTTAGGTTTTGCTGGATAGTCGATTTTCCTATGTATGAAATCGGCGCGGAATCGGGCGAAATCGAGTTTTGCCACAATCCGTTTTCTATGCCGCAGGGCGGACTAAGAGCCTTGAATGATATGAACCCTTTGGATATTCTGGCCTATCAGTACGACATAGTCTGCAACGGCATAGAGCTGTCGTCGGGAGCCGTCAGAAACCACAATCCCGAGGCCTTAGTCAAGGCCTTTAGCATAGTGGGGCTTGACGAAAGCGTCGTCGCGAATAAGTTTCCCGCTATGTATAACGCCTTCAAATTCGGCGCGCCGCCCCACGCCGGCATAGCCCCGGGAGTAGACCGCATGGTCATGCTGCTTGCCGGCGAGCCGAATATACGCGAAATCATAGCCTTTCCGATGAATAAGAACGCGCAGGATTTGATGATGGGCGCGCCGTCGGTTTTGGAGGAAAAACAACTCAAAGAGGCGAATATAGATATCCGCAAATAAAAACAAAGAATAAAAAAACAAAAGGAGCGCGGTAATTATGAACGAGGTTTATGAATTTTTGAAAAAGTGTCAAACCTATTATCTTGCGACCGTCGAAAACGGCGCGCCGAGGGTCAGACCTTTCGGAACAATCGACTTGTTTGAGGGCAGACTCTACATTCAGACGGGAAAGAAAAAGGACGTGTCAAGGCAGATGACCGCCAACCCAAAAATCGAAATATCGGCCTTTGACGGGGAGCGGTGGTTGCGCCTGAACGCCGCGGCCGTCGAGGACGACAGGCTTTCGGCGAGAGAGCATATGCTCGGAGAATATCCCGAGCTGAAATCAATGTATTCCGCCGACGACGGCAACACGCAGGTCTTTTATCTAAAGGACGCGGAGGCCTCGTTCTTTTCCTTCGGCGGACAGCCCGAGACGGTCAGGTTTTAGCCGGCAAACCGCCGGGTTAAAGGGCTTGCGCGGTTTTATGCGCAAGCCCTCTAATTTGCGGTCGCGTTTTTAATTTTTATTTGTTATTCACCATACCGCTCCGCGTTTAGCTTGATAGTCTCTACCCCTCCGAATAGCGTATCCTCCGTTATATGCAAGGTGGCTTTCATAAAGGTGTTTTCATAAGTTCCCGACAAGACGACGGTTTGCGTCGGCTCTCCGTTTTCGTCAAGCGCATAGGCGATAAAGGTTTTGTCGCCGCCCCACTCAAA
>JAISRB010000050.1 GCA_031273825.1 Clostridiales bacterium | reverse complement strand
GCTCCACATTATGACGCGGTAGCCGAGAGCCTCCGCGGCCTTAAACATTTCGCCGCCTATAGAGCCTGACGGCGGAGCAAACAGCTTCGTCTTTATTCCGCATATAGCCTCTATCTGTCTTTCGGCCATGATTATTTCGTCAAAATTAGTTTTGTAGCTCAGCCCCGCCGCGTCCTTATGGTGATATCCGTGATTTGCAAGCTCGTGTCCGCGCCGCGCTATCTCTCTTATGATATCGGGATAATTTTTTGCGAAGCTTCCGCCGATAAAGAACGTCGCCTTGACCCCGTATCCGTCAAAAACGTCCATCATCGGCGCGATAAACTCGCCGCCCGTATATACGTTTATCATCAGCGAAACATATGGCTTGTCGGGGTTTCCGCTATAATACGCGCGGTTTACCGCCGCGCCCGCCGCCCCCGCCGCGCCGGCAAGGCCGCCGCTCCAAAGCCCGCCGCCCGCCGGCATTGCCGAGGCCAGCCCCAAAAGTATCAAAAGTATGGCGGCGTCGGTTATAAGCCTCAATTTTTTTACGGTTTTTATCTCTCTCATAAAATATCATATGCCGAAACCGCCGCGGGCATTACGGATAAATTTGCAAGGCAAACACATGAATAACACATGAATATGCGTTTGCCGCGAACAATTAATTATTGACAATATCTCCGGCTTGTGATATAATATTAAAATTAAGTAAATAAAAACAAAAGCGAGATGCAAAAATTATGTTATCCGTAATATTATCGGCAAACGGCGGCGGCAAGGCCGCGCAAATTATCATTCTTGCAGCGTATTTTTTGATGATGATAGGCATAGCCTATTATTCGCGCAAGCGCAGCGGCTCGATCGACGAGTTTTTTTTGGGCGGCAAAAATATAGGCGGCTGGATGTCGGCCTTCGCCTACGGCACGACCTATTTTTCTGCGGTCGTCTTTGTCGGCTACGCGGGCAAATTCGGCTGGAACTTCGGTCTTGCCGGCGTGTGGATAGGCATAGGCAACGCACTTATCGGCTCGTTTTTGGCGTGGAAGGTTCTGGCCAAAAAGACAAAAGAGTTTTCCTCGGCAAAAAACGCGAAAACCATGCCCGAATTTTTTGAGGCGCGCTATCTCGACAAGCGCATAAAGCTTGTCTCGTCGATTATAATTTTTATCTTTCTAATCCCCTATTCGGCGTCGGTCTATCAGGGCGTAGGCCATATATTTGAAATGATATTCGGCGTCGATTTTTATTGGTGCGTCATAATAATGGCGGCGGTGACGGCGGCCTACGTCTTTATCGGAGGATATTTCGCGACGGCTATGACAGACTTTTTGCAGGGCTTTATCATGCTCGCGGGCGTCGCGGCTATGATAGTTATCGCCTTTGTCTATATGAGCGGCAACGGCGTCGATTTGAGCTTTAGCGGAGTCTTTGAGCGACTCGCGGCGACCGACAAGGGCATCTTTCAGCCGCTCTACGTCGAGGAACTCGGACTGCTCGGCTCGCCCGGCTTTAACGTCATAATCTTGATACTCTTAACGTCCTTCGGGCTTTGGGGACTGCCGCAATCCATTCACAAATTTTATGCCGTAAAAAACGACGGAATCAAAAAAGCCACCGTCATAAGCACGGTATTCGCGCTGATAATCGGCGGCGGCGCATATTTTTTTGGCAGCTTTTCGACGCTGATTATCGACGGAGTTCCCTCGGGCGGGTTTGACGCAATCATTCCCGCCGTCCTGCAAAGATCAATGCCTCCCGTCATGCTCGGAATAATTCTCGTCATGATAGTCGCGGCTACAATGAGCTCGCTGTCGTCGGTTTCGCTGTCGGGTTCATCGGCTCTAATCATCGACTTTTATAAGGGCTTCGTCAAAAAGAACGCCGAGGAAAAACGCGTCAACCTCTATTTGAGAATAACCTGCCTTGTCTTTATCGCTCTTTCGGCGGTTCTCGCAATCGTCAAAATAGACGCTATCGTCACCATGATGAGCCTTAGCTGGGGCACGCTCGCAGGCTGCTTTATAGGGCCTTACGTCTACGGCCTGCACTACAAAAAGACGACCAAAGCCGCCGTATGGACTTCGATAATAGGCGGTCTTGTCATAACCTTTTCGCTGATAATAATTCTCGGCGCAATCGCCGCAAATCAAACGGGGCAGACGGGTATCGGCGCGATATTAAAGGGCGGCATAAGCTACGCGCCGTTTGTCGGCGTTTGCGCAATGACCTTTTCGGCGGTTTCGACGCCGATAGTCAGCCGCTTTACAAAGCAGTATTCCGACAAAGAAAAGCAAGAAATTTTCGCGGTATAGCTCCGCCGCGCAACAGTATCTAAAAAACGTCTGTAAGCGGCAAACTATGTCCGCTTAAAAAAAGTAAGGAAAAATGAAAATCAAGCTTGGCAAAATACTCCTTCAAAAAATAATACCGATATCCTTGACGGCCGCGTTATTACTTTCGTCCGCCGTGTTTTTGCTGAGCGCGGATAAAGCCGAGGGATATTATAAGCAATATATCCTATACACCTGGAACGTGACCGAGGGTCCCTCCGGTGAAAGCGTCGCGGAGACTCAAGCGCGCCCGCTTTTTGTCATCAATCTCTATAGCCAAAGAACCTCCGACGGATACGGCCGGGCAATCATGTATCTCCCGCAGGTCTACGGGCTTTATGAGTACGACGAGGACGGCGAAATTATTTTGGACGCAGACGGTATGCCCGTACCCAACAAAAAAGCCGGCCAAATCGTCTATGATGAAGACGGAAACGTTCCGATGGCAATCGTTCCGCTCCTCGTCATCGAGGACGACTACGACCATGTGACAATGTTTTCATATGAGTTTTCGCTTGCGGAGGGCGAAGAGCAACCGACCGCGGAGGTGACGTTTTATATCAACTTTTTTAAATACAAAAACTATCTCATTCCCGATCTCAACAACGAGGGCTTGCATCTCAGCATAAGCGAGGGCATCGACGGCGCAATAGCCGAAAATATATATCCGCAATACTTCATGGCAAAGCAAATACCGCCCGACAAAAATTTGAGTTATTTAAGAAAACAGCTGGGGCTTTACGGACTATATTCATACGACTATAGCGCGGAGGCATACGCGCCGACAAAGATTGACGGCTACGCCCAAGAGCTTTATATCGAGGGCGGCAAGGCCTATGAGGGCGCGATAACCTCAAACGAAATTCTCAAACCCTTTGGCGACGCCTACGCGACCTATGAATTTAACAAAGACTTTTTGCAGCTGCGCTACATAGCCAATCCGTCGCTATCCCCGACGACAATGCTCGCCTTTCAGGCTTATTTTTACTATCCGGGACAGCCCGCCGCGCTCAGAGCCAACCTCTTGACCTCGACATACTTTGTATACGAAGGCAATATTTAAGCCCGCCCGATCAAAGCCGCGCTAAAGAGTTTTTTGGTTTTTTCTCTAAACCGTGCGCAAATTAGCTTGAAAAAAAACTAAAATTGTGCTATCATTATCGACGGCGCAAAATCGCATAGCCGATATTATGTTATAAACATCCTTTATCTTGTTCGTATAGCTCAGTCGGATAGAGCGGTCGCCTCCTAAGCGACAGGCCGTTGGTTCGAATCCAATTACGAACGCCAAAAAAACGCCCCCCCGTCAAACGCGGCGGCGCAAAAAAACTCACCCGAACCGCGGTGAGTTTTTTTCTGCGCTTATTTGTCTCTCCTTCCCTCAAATCAACTTTGTTTTGTAGAGTAGTTAGGAGATTCTTTGGTGATGGTTATGTCGTGAGGGTGGCTCTCGATGAGCGACGCACCCGTGATTTTGATGAAGCGGCCCTTTGTTCTCAAATCCTCGACGGTCGCCATGCCCGTATAGCCCATGCCCGAGCGCAGACCGCCCATAAGCTGCAAAACAACCTCCGATAGCGAGCCTCTATAAGGCACGCGCCCCTCGACGCCCTCCGGGACAAGCTTGATGCCGACCGCGTCGTTTTGGAAATATCTGTCGCGGCTGCCGCTTGCCATTGCCGCGAGCGAGCCCATTCCGCGATAAGTTTTGAAGCTTCTGCCCTGAAATATTTCGATGTCGCCGGGGCTTTCTTTTGTTCCCGCAAACAGCGAGCCTATCATGACGACCGACGCACCGGCGGCGATTGCCTTGGGGATATCGCCCGAATATTTTACGCCTCCGTCGGCTATAATGCGCTTGCCGTATTTGTCGGCCTCCTCTGCGCAATCCATAACGGCGGTTATTTGAGGTATTCCTATGCCGGCGACTACGCGCGTCGTGCATATCGACCCCGGCCCCATGCCCACCTTGACCACGTCGGCTCCTGCCTCGATGAGGTCTCTCGTCGCCGCCGCCGTCGCGACGTTTCCGGCGATAAGACAAAGGTTCGGATATTTTGCCTTGATTTTTTTGACGGTTTTTATGACGCCTATATTGTGGCCGTGCGCTGTGTCCACGGAGATTATATCGACCTTTGCCTCGACAAGCGCGGCGACTCTGTCGAGCGTGTCGTCGGTTACGCCGACCGCCGCCCCCGCCAAAAGCCTTCCGTTTTTGTCCTTTGCCGAGTTTGGATATTGAATGGCCTTTTCTATATCCTTTATGGTGATAAGACCCTTTAGCTGATATTCGTCGTCGACAAGCGGAAGCTTTTCTATGCGGTATTCCGCTAAAATCTTTTTTGCCTGCTCAAGGCTTGTGCCGACGGGAGCCGTTCTCAAATTTTCTTTAGTCATTATATTTGATATCGGCTGTTGATAATTTGTCTCAAAACGCAGGTCGCGGTTTGTCAAAATTCCCACAAGCCTGCCGCCGTCGGTTATCGGCACGCCGCTTATCTTGTATTTTCTCATAAGCTCGACGGCCTTCTCGACTAAATCGTCGGGGTGCAGATAAAACGGATCGGTAATGACGCCATGCTCGCTCCTCTTGACCTTGTCGACGTTCAAGGCTTGCTCGGAAATTTTCATATTTTTGTGAATAATTCCGACTCCGCCCTCTCTCGCCATGGCAATCGCAAGCTCCGATTCGGTAACCGTATCCATAGACGCGCTGACCAAAGGGATATTGAGCGTAATTTCATCGGTGAGCTTGGAGTTTAAGCAGACGTCCTTCGGCAAAACCGACGATTTTTGCGGAATGAGCAGTACGTCGTCAAACGTCAACCCCTCCTTTACAATCTTATCCATAAACCGCAACTCCTTTTGTAATGATTTTTTCATTATATTTTACAACTTTTTTGTCAAATAGTCAAATGTTTTTATAAGCGAAAGAATAATAGTTCAGGGCGAACGCATGAAAAACTGGTATAAAAACGCTTGACAATAATAAAACGATGTAAAAATAGCTGCTTTTTGTCTTTAAATGCGATAAAATAGTATTCGGAGGACAAAAAAATGC
>JAISRB010000006.1 GCA_031273825.1 Clostridiales bacterium | reverse complement strand
AAAAATAATGAAAACCGTTTCGCGTCCGGAGTCGGGAGTATTTCAATCGCTGGAAAAAATCATAAAAATGCTGTCTATCGGGCTTGTGCCGATGGCGGCTTTGCTTTTTATAGCCAATTTTTCCGCCGCCCGCGTCAACGAAACGCTCATAGCCGTTTCGAGCGCGGTTCTCGGAATGATACCTATCGGCATGTTTTTGCTGACGAGCACGGCGTTCGCCGTGTCGGTTTTGAAGCTTGCAAGGCGCAAGACGCTTTTAAAGGATTTATACGGCATAGAAATGCTTGCCGCGTCGGACACGTTGCTCTTTGACAAGACGGGGACGATAACCGACGGCAACCTCGAGGTAGTCGGCGTAAAGGTCTTTGCCGACATAATAGGCGAAAGCCAAACCGATGCGTTCTCGGGTCTTTGTATAAGCGACGTTTTGACTACGCTTTTGACTACCGGCGCGGGCGCGAACGCCACCGCCGCGGCCGTGGGAGAGAGGTTTAAGGGCAAGACGCTAAGGACGACTGACGCCGTCATGTTCGATTCCGACAAAAAATACAGCGCGGCCGAGATAGACGGGCAATACACCTACGTTTTGGGCGCGCCTGATTTTTTGACCGACGACGCGGACGTTTTGGAATTTTGCGGCGAAAGCTCTCAAAAATGCCGGCGTACAATACTGCTCGCGAGGGCAAAAAACGGCATAGAAAATATCTCGCCCGAATTTTTGACGCCCGTCATGGCTATGGCTCTCGAGGACAGCTTAAGAGGCGAAATATCCGAGACCTTTGCGTGGCTCGAAAAAAATAACGTAAATATAAAAATCGTGTCGGGCGACGACCCCGCCACGGTCTGCGAAATAGCAAAAAAGGCCGGACTTTCCGGAACGGACAAATATGTCAATTGCGCCCGCATGGACGACGGCGCGCTCAAAGAGGCTATAGACGGAAATCTCGTTTTTGGAAGGGCTTCGCCGGAGCAAAAGGCCGTCATAGTCAAGGAGCTTAGGCGGCGCGGCCGCGTCGTCTGCATGGTGGGCGACGGCGTAAACGACATTCAGGCGTTAAAGCAAGCCGATTGCTCGGTGTCCTTTGCGTGCGCAAGCGACGTCGCGAGAAACATATCGAGAATAGTTTTGATGGATTCGGAATTCAAAAGTATTCCGTCGATAATCGAAGAGGGCAGGCGCGTCATAGGGAACGTGCACAAGGTTTCGTCGCTGTTTATAATGAAAAATCTGTTTCTCATGTTTATGACCTTTCTCTTTGCCGTGCTTGCGTTTATCGACAAGGACATAATATATCCCTTTGACGCAAAAAAAATGATGATGATGGAGCTGTTTGTGTTAGGCGCGCCCGTCTTTGTCATAGCCCTTGAAAGCAACAAAAAAAGGGCTTCCGGCAATCTCTTTGAAAGCGTCTTAAAAAACGGAATTCCGTCGGCTCTGTCTCTCATTATAAGCGTGTCGGCCGCGCTTGCAATAACGGCGGCGAACGGCGGCGAACAACAGTATATCGGCTCTGTGGCTGCGATAACGCTGACTATGTCGAGCTTTGTCTGCTTGTTTTTTACGGCGTCTCCGCTTGCGCGGCTTAGCAAAATTACCGTCGCGTTGATGATAGTCGCCTCTGTAGTGACGATATATCTCGACAAAACGATTTTGAACGGAAGATTTATAAACGTCGACCTGCCGTCCGCCGCGGACTTTTTGTCGATAGCCCTATGCGTCGCCGCCTCCGTCGCGTCGAATATACTTTTGAGAAAGGCCTTTTCGCGCGTCGCCGTCAAAAAGACGGTCGGGGCGGTTGCGCGGAATTAATTGTCGGACGGCGCGGCCGCGAGAGCCGCGACCTCCTCATAGAGCTTTTCCTCGCCGACGGCTATATATTTTTTTATGCGCGAAACGTCCTTCGGCATTTCCGAATAGTGAACGATTTCATGCGGCGGCAGGCTTTCGGCGAGGCGTTTTATGGCTTGACCGACTTGCTTTAGAAGCTTTTCCTCCGCGTCCTTAGGCGGCAATGACGCGTCGTATTGGAGCGGCGAACCGAAAACGAGAGTTTTTAGCGGCTTGCAGCAATAGACGGGAACGACCTTAGGCGGCGTTCCGAGCGCGTTGCGGCATATCGTCAGAGTTTTGAACGCGCCCCTTTGCATGACGTCCATATAGGGGTTTTCGGGGTCGGGTATCAGAGAATCGGGAAAGATTACTACGTCAAGCCCCTCTTTCAGCGTCTCCAGCGTCTTTTGATAGGTCATTTTGACGCGCATGTCGCGATAGACGGGGATTGTTTCGGCGGCGACAAAAACCGAGCGCATGGCAACAGCCATCGGATAAGAAAAAACGCGGGCGACTCCCCAAAGCGGGCCTCTGACGTTGGGGAATATGGTTTTCATTATTTGAGAGGGCGCGGTCTTTAAAAACAGCATGTTCGCGCTCGACCATATTCTGAATTTGCGGTCGAGTCCGAACAAAATCGAGGTCGGCCCGTAATCGGTCGCGTGATTGGCCATAAAAATCAGCGGCTCTTTTGGCAGAGGAGCCTCGAATATAAGCTCCCTCGGCTTGCAAAACGGACGCGCCAAAAACAAAAGAGCCTTGAACGGTATGTGGCGTTTTTTGTATTTTGAGTATTCCTTTGTCGACGAAAAATATTTTTTCATGTGAATTCTCCCTTTAGGGGCGCGCCGTCCACGGCTTAAAACGTAAGCCGGATGCGTCCTAAAAAAATTATAACACATAAAAAAAATAATGTCAATAGACAATAAAAAATTTTATTCGCGGACGGGTTTCCACGCTTGCGCTTGGCTCGGGTTTATGATAAAATAATAACCGTCGCAGTTATTCGGTCAAATTGCGGCAAGGGAGCGGAAAGATGAATTTATTACACTTAAAATACGCCGTCGAAATCGAGAGAACCGGGTCTATTTCAAAGGCGGCAGAAAGGCTTTTTATGGGTCAGCCGCATTTGAGCAAGGCTATCAAGGAATTGGAGGACTCGCTCGGCATAGCCATTTTTAACAGAACCTCTAAGGGGGTCGTTCCCACAGAGCGCGGCGCGGAGTTTTTGAAATACGCCAACGATATTCTCGCGCGTATCGACGAAATGGAGAGCGTTTATAAGCCGTCCGACGAAAAACAGAAATTTACCGTTTCCGTTCCGAGAGCCGGCTATATCTCATACGCTTTCGCCGAATTTGTCAAGGCTCTCGACCCGAATAGAAAAATCAGCCTCGATTACCGCGAGACAAATTCGATAAGGGCGATAAAAAACGTCGAGAGCAGTATAAACGACGTCGCGGTTATCCGCTATCAATCGATATACGAGTCTTATTTTCTCGGCCACCTTGCCGAAAAGGACTTGAAGCACGAGGAAATATGGGAGTTTGAATACGTCGCGCTTATGTCGGACAAGCACCCCTTAGCCGTCAAAAGCGAGGTCGCGTTCAATGATTTTGACGAATATATAGAAATAATTTACGGCGACGTTTCCGTTCCGTCCTTACCGATCGCCGAGGTGAGAAAGCTTTCCGCGCTCAACGGCGAAAGAAAAATTATCGCCGTCTATGAGCGGGGCAGTCAGCTTGAGCTTCTCTCCAAGCTCCCGACGGCCTACATGCGGAGTTCGCCTATGCCCGCGGACGAGCTTGGCCGCTACTCCCTCGTTCAAAAACCCTGCAAGGACGTAAAAAACAAGTATAAGGATGTTTTAATATACAGAAACAACTACCGACCGCACAAAAACGAGGAGCTTTTTATCAAAAAGCTAAAGGAAACCGTAGAAAAAATAAGACGCGCATAAAACCGCGCGCATAAAACATTGCGCGTTTCCACTAAGAGGGCTTTACGCGAATGCGTAAGCCTTAACAGATAACGGCATATCGATATCTGAATATCGATATGCCGTTTTTGCTACAGCCGCGGATTTAAGAATATGGTATAATTATAACGACGATAAAAAGGGGAAGGGTATAAAGAGTTATGGAACCGACTATATCGATACAGGCCTTGCAACGAATGCCGACGTATTTATCGTTGTTAAAGGGCAAAAGAGAAAGCGGAACGGTCTACGTTTCGGCGGGGAGCATTTCGGCGGAGCTGGGGCTGGTGGAGATACAGGTGCGCAAGGATCTCGCCGCCGTCAGCGACGGAGGCCGCCCCAAGGTCGGCTATGTCGTCGCCGATTTGATTTTGGATATCGAAAAGGCTTTGGGCTACAACAACATAAACGACGCCGTGCTTGTCGGCGCGGGCAAGCTCGGCAAGGCTTTGCTCGCCTATGACGGCTTTAGAGAATATGGCTTAAATATCGTCGCCGCCTTTGACGCAGACCCCTCGGTCTGCGGCGCGGACGGGAGCGGAAAGCCGATATTGCCCGTCGAAAAGCTAAAAAAGCTGTGTCAGCGTTTAAAGGTGCATATCGGAATCATAACCGTGCCGGCCTCCGCCGCGCAGGCGGTTTGCGATATGCTTGTCGATAGCGGCGTAGTCGCGGTTTGGAATTTTGCGCCCGCGCATTTGAGGGCGAACGACGGAATTCTCATCAAAAGCGAAAACATGGCGGCGTCGCTCGCCGTGCTGTCAAACCATTTGTCAGAAAAGATATCAAAAATATAAATTTTAATATAAGCTAAAATAAGTATAAACAAGGAGAGAACGAAAAATGAGCAACACAAACAAGCGAGAGATAATCGACGGCGTAGAAAAGCTCGAGGCGGCTCTTGACCGCTTAAAGGCCGCGCAGGCGGTATTCGCCGGATATTCGCAGGAGCGGGTAGACAAAATCTTTTTTGCCGCCGCCGCCGCCGCGAACAGAGAGAGAATAGCTTTGGCAAAGCTGGCCGTAGAGGAGACGGGAATGGGCGTAGTCGAGGACAAGGTGATAAAAAACCATTACGCCGCCGAATACGTCTATAACGCCTACAAAAACGTCAAGACCTGCGGCGTTATAGAAGAGGATTGCGCCTACGGAACAAAAAAGATAGCCGAGCCGGTAGGGGTAATCGCCGCGGTCATTCCGACGACAAACCCGACGTCGACGGCGATATTCAAGACGCTGCTCGCGCTCAAAACGCGCAACGGCATTATAATAAGTCCGCACCCGCGCGCAAAAAATTCGACGGCGGCGGCCGCGAAAATCGTACTCGACGCGGCGGTAGGCGCGGGCGCGCCCGAGGGTATTATCGACTGGATAGACATTCCGAGCCTCGACATGACCAATCTCGTCATGAAAAAGGCCGACATAATTCTTGCGACGGGAGGTCCCGGAATGGTCAAGGCGGCCTATTCGAGCGGCAAGCCGGCTATAGGCGTGGGGCCGGGCAATACGCCGGCGATTATCGACGACACCGCCGATATTTTGCTTAGCGTAAGCTCGATTATACACTCTAAGACCTTTGACAACGGAATGATTTGCGCGTCGGAGCAGTCGGTCATCGTCCTTGAAAGCATATACGACAAAGTAAAAAAGGAATTCGCCGATCGCGGCTGTTATTTTTTGAACAGATCGGAGACGGAAAAAATCAGAAAGACGATAATAATCAACGGCTCGCTCAATGCGAAAATTGTCGGACAAAGCGCGTTCAAAATCGCGGAGCTTGCCGGCGTAAACGCTCCCGCGACGGCAAAAATTCTCATAGGCGAGGTCGATAGCGTCGAGATATCAGAGGAATTCGCTCACGAAAAGCTGTCGCCCGTGCTTGCTATGTACAAAGCCAAGGACTTTAACGACGCTATGACAAAGGCCGAGAGGCTTATTGCAGACGGCGGCTACGGGCATACCGCGTCGGTCTATCTCAACGACATGACGGAAACGGCCAAGCTGTCGGAGTTTAGCGCGAGAATGAAAACCTGCCGTATTCTTGTCAACACGCCGTCGGCTCAGGGAGGAATAGGCGACCTCTACAACTTTAAGCTCGCCCCTTCGCTTACGCTCGGCTGCGGCTCGTGGGGCGGAAACAGTGTATCCGAAAACGTCGGAGTCAAGCATTTATTAAACATAAAAACCGTAGCGGCAAGGAGAGAAAATATGTTGTGGTTCAGAACCCCTCAAAAGATATATATGAAAAAGGGCAGCCTGCCCGTCGCCCTCGACGAGCTAAAGAACGTTTTGGGCAAAAAGAAGGTCTTTATCGTCACCGACACGTTCCTTTATAACAACGGATATACAAAGCCGGTGACGGCTAAGCTCGACGAGGCGGGAATAACCCACACGACGTTTTTTAACGTCGCGCCCGACCCTACGCTCGCCTGCGCCAAGGAGGGCGCCGCGCTAATGCGCGCGTTCGCTCCCGACGCGATTATCGCAATCGGCGGCGGCTCGGCTATGGACGCGGCAAAGATTATGTGGGTGCTCTACGAACACCCGGAAGCCGACTTTGCCGACATGGCGATGAGGTTCGTCGACATCAGAAAGCGCGTATACGGCTTTCCTAAGCTGGGCGAAAAGGCCTATTTTATAGCTATTCCGACCTCGGCGGGAACAGGCTCGGAGGTCACGCCTTTTGCCGTAATCACCGACGAAACGACGGGAATCAAATATCCGCTCGCCGACTATCAGCTCATGCCTAATATGGCTATCATAGACGCGGATATGCACATGACCGCGCCTAAGGGGCTTACCGCGGCGTCGGGTATAGACGCGGTGACGCACGCCTTGGAGGCTTATGCGTCTATGCTCGCGACGGATTATACCGACGGGCTTGCGCTGAGGTCGCTAAAGATGATGTTTGAATATCTGCCGCGCGCCTATGACGACGGTCTGCGCGACGCGGTGGCGCGTGAAAAGACCGCCAACGCCGCGACGATGGCCGGAATGGCCTTTGCCAACGCGTTTTTGGGCGTATGTCACTCTATGGCGCACAAGCTCGGGGCGTTTTATCATCTGCCTCACGGCGTGGCCAACGCGCTTTTGATTTGCGGCGTGCTGAGATATAACGCCGTCGAAACGCCGACTAAAATGGGCACGTTTTCTCAATATGACCATCCGCGCGCGCTCGCCCGTTATGCCGAGGTCGCCGACTATCTGGGAATCGCCGGCAAGAACGACAAGGACAAGCTCGAAAACCTTATTAAGGCCGTAGAGGAGCTTAAGGAGCGCGTCGGAATCAAGAAAACTATCAAGGATTACGGCGTAGACGAGGCGGAATTTTTGGAAAAGCTCGACGTTATGGCGGAGCAGGCCTTTGACGATCAATGCACGGGAGCAAATCCGCGCTATCCGTTGATATCCGAGATAAAGCAAATGTATCTCAACGCCTATTACGGCGCAAATATAAAGGTATAAATATAAGGAGGGGAAACAACATGAACTTAGATACAATCATAGCCGTTCGCGCGGCAAAGACGATTTATCGCGACGGCGACAAGGCGGTAAAGGTGTTCGACGAGGATTTTTCAAAGTCCGACGTTCTCAACGAGGCTCTCAATCAGGCCCGCGTCGAGGAAACGGGGCTTAATATCCCGAAGATTATAGAGGTGACAAAGGTCGGCGGCAAGTGGGCGATAGTCTCCGAATTTATCGAGGGAAAGACTCTTGCGCGTCTTATGCAGGAAAACCCCGACAAGGAAAAGGAATATTTAAATTTATTTGTCGACCTGCAAATGAGCGTCCACGAAAAGCGCGCGCCGCTTCTCAACAAGCTAAAGGACAAGATGAACCGCAAAATCAGTCAGGCCGAGCTTGACGCTACGACGAGATATGACCTGCACACGCGCCTTGAGAGCCTGCCTAAGCACACAAAGGTCTGTCACGGCGACTTTAACCCGTCGAATATCATCATAAAGCCCGACGGAACGCCCTACATTTTGGATTGGTCGCACGCGACGCAGGGCAACGCCAGCGCGGACGTGGCGAGAACCTATCTGCTCTTTTGCCTCGACGGCGGCAACGATATCGCAAAAAAATATCTCGCCCTCTTTTGCAAAAAGAGCGATACGGCAAAGCAATACGTCCAAAAGTGGATGCCTATAGTCGCCGCCTCGCAATCGGTCAAGGCAAACGAAAAGGAACGCGAATTTTTGCTCTCGTGGGTCGGCGTAGTCGACTTTGAATAGCTAACGTTTTAACCGAAGCCGCTTAAAAACCGCAAGCGGGGCGGAGCGCGGCTCGGCGTACAAAAGGAGAGGTCAATATGAAAATCGTAGTTTGCATAGGAAGCTCGTGCCATTTGAAGGGCTCGCGGCAAATCATAGAGAGCCTGCAATATCTCGCCGAAAAGAATCTGATCAAGGACAAAATTGAGCTTAGCGGCACGTTTTGCACGGGCAATTGCACGGAGGGCGTTTGCGTGACGCTCGACGAAAAGCCCTTTTCGATATCGCCCGCGACCGTCGACGCGTTCTTTGAGAGAGAAGTGCTCGGCGCGGCGCGGGGGTAATTGTCATGTCCGAATTTCTCAGACTAAAAAAATCAAATTGCAAAAACTGCTATAAATGCATAAGAAACTGTCCGGTAAAATCAATCAGGTTTTCGGGCGGTCAGGCCAATATCGTCGGCGACGAGTGCATACTCTGCGGACAGTGCTTTGTCGTCTGTCCGCAAAACGCCAAGGAAATTGTCGGAAGCGTTGAGACCGTCAAGGTTTTGCTCTATAGCGGCGGACCGGTTATAGCCAGCGTCGCGCCGTCCTTTGTCGCAAACTATAACGGCGTCGGCATTAAGGCTGTCGAAAACGCGCTAAAAAAGCTCGGTTTTTTTGCCGCCGAAGAAACTGCAATAGGGGCGACGATAGTCAAAAACGAGTATGAACGCATGTTGAGAGAGGACAAACGCGACGTTCTGATTTCTTCGTGCTGTCATTCGGTAAACCTGCTTTTGCAAAAATATTTTCCGTCGGTTCTCGAATATTCCGCCGGCGTCGTTTCGCCGATGCAAGCGCATTGCCTTGACATAAAACGGCGTTATCCCGACGCTAAGACCGTCTTTATAGGGCCTTGCGTGGCCAAAAAGGACGAGGCGGATCGCTACAAGGGCATAGTCGACGCGGTTTTGACCTTTGAGGAGCTGACCGGCTGGCTAAAGGAAAAGAGCATAGAGTTGGTACGCGGCGAGGAGGACTCGGGAGAGACCGGCCGCGCGAGGCTGTTCCCGACGGCCGGGGGGATACTAAAAACCATGTGCTGCGACGAGGCGGGATATTCTTACATAGCCGTAGACGGCGTGGAAAACTGCATAGCCGCCATAAAGGACATTGAGAACGGCGGCATAAGCAAGTGCTTTATCGAAATGTCGGCGTGCGCGGGCAGCTGCGCCGGCGGCCCGATTATGGAGAAGTATCACAGCGCGTATATCAGAAACTACGCCGAGATAAACGCCTACGCCGGAGAGCGCGACTTTGCCGTCGAGCCTCTGCCGCGAAAAAAAATTCAAAACAGCCTAAACCCGATTGACAAAAACGCGCGAATGCCGGCGGAGTCGGAAATCGTCGAAATATTAAAGCAAACCGGAAAGACAAAAAAAGAGCACGAGCTTAATTGCGGCTCCTGCGGATACAATACGTGCCGCGAAAAGGCGATAGCCGTCTATCGCGGCAAGGCCGATTTTTCGATGTGTCTGCCTTATCTGAAGGACAAAGCCGAGAGCTTCTCCGACAACATTATCAACAATACGCCGAACGCGATCGTCGTGCTAAACGAGGACTTGGAGGTTCAGCAGATAAACCCGTCGGCCTTAAAAATTTTTAACATACGTTCTGCGGCCGACGTTTTGGGCGAACACGTCATACGCATTCTCGACCCGACCGATTTTTTTACGGTTAAGGAGACGGGCAAAAACGTATACGACAAGCGGGTATATATCGCCGAATACAAAAAATACGTTGACGAGACCGTCACATACGACCGCGATTACCGCATTTTGATTTGCATTATGCGCGACGTCACCGACGAGGAGGCGCAGCGCGAAAAAAAGGAATCGATAAGAAGCCGCACTATCGAGACGGCCGACAAGGTTGTAGACCGCCAAATGCGCGTCGTGCAAGAAATAGCCTCGCTTCTCGGCGAGACGGCCGCCGAAACAAAAATCGCTCTGACAAAGCTAAAGGAGTCGATAGTCGATGAATAATTTGTGCGCCGACATAGGCTACCGTAGCATAAACAAGAGCGGCGAGGAGCTTTGCGGCGACCGCGTGGAGGTCGTAGGCGACGGCGAAAAATCTACCGTCATCGTGCTTGCCGACGGGCTGGGAAGCGGAGTCAAGGCGAGTATTCTTTCGACGCTGACGGCAAAAATCATTGCGACAATGGTCGCCGCCGGTCTAAAAATCGAGGACTGCGTCGAGACGATAGCCGCGACGTTGCCCGTCTGCTCGGTTCGCGGCGTAGCCTATTCGACGTTTACGATTATAAAAATAGAGAACAACGACAACGCCGAGATAATAAGCTATGACAATCCGAGGGTGATTTTTTTGCGCGACGGGGACGAATGCGAAATTCCTACGACGTCTATGACCGTCGGAGGCAAGACGGTTTACCGTTCGCGCGTAGAGCTTCGCGAAAACGACGTTTTTATAGCCGTGAGCGACGGTTGCGTACACGCCGGCATAGGACATGCGCTGAATTTCGGGTGGGAGCGCAAGGACATTTGCGAGTATATAAAAGGGTTTTGCCGATCGGGCTTTACCGCAAAGACGCTCAACGCCGTTTTGCTTGACGAATGCTATAAGCTTTACGGCGGCAAGCCCGGAGACGACGCGACAGCCTGCACCGTCCGCATAAGAAGACGCGAGCCGATGAATCTTTTGATAGGTCCGCCGTCAAACCGCGACGACTGTTCAAAAATGATGTCGCTGTTTTTTGCCAAGGAGGGCAAGCATATCGTCTGCGGGGGAACGACGTCGTCGATTGCCGCCGCGTTTCTCGGCAAGAGGGTGAGACCGCTCATGGAATACCACGACCCCGACGTTCCGCCGATATCAAAAATAGACGGCGTAGATTTGGTGACCGAGGGCGTCTTGACCGTCAACAAGGTATTGACCTATGCGGGCGACTATTTGTCGGACAACAAGCTCTATTCGCGGTGGTGCGGCGGACACGACGGGGCGTCAATGGTCGCGAGATTGTTGTTTGAGGAGGCGACAGACATAAATTTTTATGTCGGAAGGGCGGTCAATCCCGCCCACCAAAACCCCGATTTGCCGCTTAATTTTAATATCAAAATGCGGCTTGTCGACGAGCTGTCCGAATGCCTGAAAAAAATGGGAAAGCGCGTCAAGGTCAGCTATTTTTAGGTTTTTTTTGGGGGAACCCGCGAGTCAAGCCGATGCGAAACGAGCGCGTTTCTCTTGAAACCGCTGCAAACGCATGGTTGTAGCGGAATAAAAATATATAGAGAGATAGTATATGAAAAAATTTGACACAAAGGTTCAGCTTTTAAAATATAAGGTTCTGCGCGAGGTCGCGAGATTGGCGTGGAACGATACGCTTTTGGAGTCGGCGATAGATATCCCTAAGACAATCGTCTCCGGCAAACAGCCGACTATGCGCTGTTGCGTATACAAGGAGAGAGCCATTCTCTCGGAGCGCGTAAAAATCGCCATGGGCGGCGACAAGAGCAATCCGAACGTCATCGAGGTAATCGACATAGCCTGCGACGAATGCCCCGTCGGCGGCTACAACGTCACCGAATCGTGCCGCGGCTGTCTTGCGCACAGGTGCGACGACGTTTGCCGCCGCGCTGCAATAAGCTTCGATAGCGACCACGTCGCGCATATCGACAAAAGCAAATGCGTCGATTGCGGCGCGTGCGCGAGGGTCTGCCCCTTTAGCGCGATTGTCAACAACAAACGCCCGTGCGAAAACGCCTGCAAGGTCAAGGCCATTTATATGAATGCGGACAACGCGGCGGCAATCGACAACGCTAAGTGCATTTCCTGCGGGGCTTGCGTCTATCAATGTCCTTTCGGGGCGATAACCGACAAGTCGTTTATTTTGAACGTCATAGACGCAATAAAAAAGAGCCGTAACAACTCGCTTTTTAAGGTGTACGCCGTCGTCGCCCCGTCGATTTCGAGTCAGTTTTCTTATGCCAAGCTCGGGCAGGTTATCGGCGGAATCAAGCGTCTCGGCTTTTTTACGACGGTTGAGGCGGCTCTCGGCGCGGATATGGTCGCCTATAAGGAGGCGGGCGAGCTTGTCAAAAAGGGCTTGCTTGCAAGCTCATGCTGTCCGTCGTTCGTCGATTATGTCAAAAAACAGTTTCCTAAGCTGCTCGGCAACGTCTCCGAAAATCTCTCGCCCATGGCGGAAATCGCGCGCTGCATAACAGAAAAGACTCCCGACTGCAAAATAATTTTTATAGGTCCTTGCACGGCCAAAAAGATGGAGTTTCAAGACCCGTCGGTTCGCCCGTACATAGACGGCGTAATAACCTTTGAGGAGCTTCAAGCTCTCTTTGACAGCAAGGACATAGACATAACGCAACTGCCCGACGACGTTCTCGACAACGCCTCGTATTACGGCAGAATATTCGCCCGCTCGGGCGGCCTTTCCGACGCGATTCGTCAGGGCTTAAAGGAGCGCGCAGACAACGGAGAGGACGGCGAAGCCGGCGGCTTTGAGCTAAGACCCGTCGTCTGCGACGGAATAGAGGCGTGCCGCACAGCCTTATTGCAGCTTGCCAAAAACGTCTTGCCCGGCAATTTTATAGAGGGAATGGCTTGCGGCGGCGGCTGCATAGGCGGCGCGGGTTGCTTGACCCACGGCGAAAAAAACAAGTCCGACGTCGACAGATACGGCAAGGAGGCTTACGAAAAAACCATATCTTCGGCTATATCGGTTATAAGCTTATAGGACTTACGCGTTCGCGCAAAAGCCCTTTTAACGGAATATTCAAAAAAGTTTTCGCGCGCTTTTTGCGCTTGACGTTAATTTGTTTGACATTAACGCGCCTTTCTGATAAACTATAGCTAATTAGCTATAAACAACTAAATGTTGTTCTAATAAAAGGAAGGCTTATTAAGGTGGAAAACAAATTAGACTATCAAGGCATATCGGCGACGTTGCTTGTTCCTCTTTGGGGCAGAGCCGAGATTACAAAGCGGTTTCCCGAATTTTTGAAGGACGACGAGGCCGTCAGGCTTGTCGAAACGTTGCCCTATGATTTTTCGGACATAAGAGAGGGCTATAAGGGCGAGTATTGGCTTGCCGCGTCGGCTACGCGAGCCTATAGATTTGATAAAGCGATAAGGGAATATATCGCCGAACACCCCAAGGCCGCGATAGTCAATATCGGCGCGGGGCTTGACACGACCTTTTCGCGCGTCGATAACGGACAAATTAGCTGGTACGATTTAGATTTACCTGAAATCATAGATATTAGACGGGCGGTTATACCCGAGAGGCAACGCGCCCGTTTTATTTCACGCTCGGCGTTTGACTTCAAATGGCTCGACGAAATCGACTTCAAAAAAGAGGACGGCATATTTTTTATCGCCGGCGGATTTTTTTATTATTTCAAGCCCGAGGAAAACGGACGCCTTGTCGCCGAGCTTGCGCGCCGCTTTTGCGGCGGACAGCTACTCTTTGACGCCGGCTCTAAGTCGGGCGTGAGGGTTTCCAACAAAAAGGTAGTGAGGTCGGGCAATAAGGAAGCCGAAATGCTCTTTTACACCGACGACCCCGATGAGCTTTACGCGTGGTCGGACGACATAGCAGAGGTTGAGCTTACGCCGTATTATACGCAATCGACGAGAAAGGCGGCGCGGTGGAGCGCGCACACAAAATTTATGATGTTTTTTGGCGATTTGTTAGAAATGGTAAAGCTTGTCCGCATACGCTTCGAGGACTAATAAGGCAAGCGGCGCAAACGCATAGCCGCGACCGTTCAAAAATGTTTTAACGCATAAAGCTTGCCGAAGGAGAAAAAATGCCAAAAGCCGCCGACATAAAAAAATCAAAAAAAATAGTAAACCTTATTCTAATAGTAATAGGCAGCTTGTCGCTGGGGCTTGGCGTCGTCGGGATAGTTTTACCCATAATTCCTACGACGCCGTTTTTTTTGCTTACCCTCGCGTGCTACACCAAGGGTTCGCAAAAATTTGAGAGATGGTTTAAGGGCACGAAGCTCTACAAAAAACATCTTGAGCCTTTCGTAAAGACAAGGGCGATGACTAACGCCAACAAGGTCAAGGTGCTTTTGCTTGTCACCGTCTTGATTAGCATTCCCATAATACTCGTCGACGTGTTGCCGATGCGCATATTTTTGGGCGTTATCATAGCCGCGCACTATTTTATGTTCATTTTTAAGGTCAAGTCGGTTTCAAAAGCCGAATTAAACAGAATGTTTGCGGAAATTAAGGAAAGAGAAGAGCGTGAAAGCGCGGAAAATCAAAAACTACAAGGCGGTCAAGTCGGTTTATGATAGATAAAGAATTGCTCGCGCTTTTGGGCGGCAACAAAAAATATATTTTCATATGCGCGGCGTTGAGTCTTTCGGGACTGCTCGCGGGCGTCGCCGTGACGACCGGAATCTGTCTCGCGCTCGACGGAATAATAAAAGGCGAAAGGCTGTCGGCGTCCTATCTTTTGGCGGGCGGCCTTATTTTGGCGGGGATAGCCGTCAGATTTGTTTCGACGCTTTTGAGCGGCAAATTCCGCTCTTTCTTAAGCGCGGCCGTCAAAAAGGATTTGCGCGAAAAGCTCTATGACAAGGTTTTGCGCTTGAATGAAACGAGCGCGGAACAGCTCGGCGCGGCGGGCTTGACGCAGGTCGCAATCGAGGGTATAGA
Source organism: Clostridiales bacterium (assembly GCA_031273825.1). Classification (GTDB taxonomy): domain Bacteria; phylum Bacillota; class Clostridia; order Christensenellales; family JAISNN01; genus JAISNN01. The sequence continues at coordinate 5,432 of JAISRB010000006.1, read as the reverse complement.
ACAGCTTGATTTATATTACACAAGCTATCTTCCTCAATTCTTTTTTGCGGTGTCGGCTCCCTTTGTTTTGTTTGCCGTCTGCGCGTTTGTCAACTTAAAGGCGGCGGCGGTTTTGCTGGCCTGCGTACCGCTGATACCCGTATCGATAATTTTGATGTCAAAGTACGCAAAAAAGATTTTCGCCAAATATTGGGATAAATACGCGTCGATGGGCGACGGCTTTTTGGACAGCGTTCAGGGCTTAAAGGAGCTAAAAATCTTTGACGCCGACGGCGCGAGAAACGACCTTATGAACAAAAACGCCGAGGAGTTTCGCCGCATAACCATGAAGGTTCTCGTCATGCAACTGTTTTCCGTGACGGTCATGGACTTGGTGGCCTTCGGCGGCGCGGGCGCGGGGATTGCCGTCGATATTTTGACGGGAGCCGCGCTGAATCCCGCGGCGGTGTTGTTTTTGGTCTTGATAGCCGCCGAGTTTTTTTTGCCGCTCAGGGCGTTCGGGAGCGCGTTTCACGTCGCCATGAACGGAGCGACGGCCGGCAAAAAAATTTTGACGCTGCTAAAAACCGACGAGCCCGAGTGGGGAGACGCGGAGCTTGACGGCGGCGGCGAAATCGTCATGTCTAAGGTTTCGTTCAGCTACGACGGCCTGCGCCTTGTGCTGTCGGACGCGGATATGAGATTTGAGGAAAACAAGCTGACGGCGATAGCCGGCGAAAGCGGTTCGGGTAAAAGCACTATAGTCAAACTGCTTACGGGCGCGAAAAGACCGACCGCAGGAAGCGTTACAATCGGCGGCAGGCCGCTTGCCTCGCTGTCGCGCGAAGGCTATTATGACAATCTGGCCGTCGTCGGCTGCGACACGTATATTTTTAACGACACGGTGCGCAACAACTTTTTGCCGTCGGCAAAAAGCGCGGACGACGCGGACATTTGGGCGGCGTTAAAAAAGGTCAATCTCGACGGGTTTGTCAGAGAAAACGGCGGCTTGGACAAGCCGATATCAGAGGACGCCGTCAACCTGTCGGGAGGTCAAAAACAGCGGCTGGCCCTCGCCGTAAACCTTGCAAGCCCTAAACGGATTTATATCTTTGACGAGGCGACGAGCAACATCGACGTGGAGAGCGAGGCGATTATCATGCGCAACATAACCGCGCTAAAAAGCTCGGCGACGGTCGTCATGATTTCTCACCGTCTTGCGAACGCCGAGGGCGCGGATATGATTTATGTCATAGACGGCGGAGAGGTAAAGGAGCGCGGACGACACGCGGAGCTGATGAAGACGGGCGGCGTATATTCGCGGCTCTATACCGCGCAAAAGGCGTTGGAATCGGGCTATAGGGAGGGTGAAAAAAATGCGTAGAAGCGCGTTAAAAATAATGACGTCGCTCGCGTCGCTGCTCGGAAGCTTTGTCTATGTGATGACGCTTGCCGTCATAAACGGGAGCGCTGGGTATATCTGCGCCGTAGGCGTAACCGTATTCGGGGCTTTGGGGGTCGCGAAGCTATTGGGCGAGAGCATAGCCTTGTCTTACGCGGCTATCGCGTCGCTCGCGGTATTATGCGGCGTTTTGCGCGGCTTTTTGCGCTATCTCGAGCAGTATTCAAACCACTACATAGCCTTTAAACTGCTCGCGATTTTGCGCGACAAAATTTTTAAGGCCTTGCGCCGTCTTGCTCCGGCAAAGCTCGAGACAAAGGGAAAGGGCGGCATAATTTCTATGCTGACCGCCGACATAGAGACCTTAGAGGTGTTTTACGCGCATACCGTATCGCCTATAGCCATAGCCGTTTTGACGTGTGCGGCGGTATTTGTATTTGTCTGTCTCTACGCAAGCCCATATCTCGCCTTAACCGCCCTCGCGGGATATCTCGCCGTCGGGCTTGCCGCGCCTATAATCGCCAACAAAGCCTTAAGGCGCGGAGGCGCGGATTACAGAGGCGGACTGTCGTCCTTTAATTCCTATTTTTTGGACAGCATAAGGGGCATAAAGGAGATAGTTTTCGGAAACACGGGCGGCGAAAGAAAGGCGCGCGTCAACGCCCGTTCGGACGGGCTTATCGCGCTGATGAAAAAGCAAAATGCCAAGGCTAACGCGGCCAACGCCGCGACTCAAGCGATAATGACGGCGTTTATCGCGGCGGCCTTGATTGTCGGCGGCGCGCTGACGCTTAATTACGGCTTATCCGTCGGGCGAATGATAGTCGGGCTTGCCGCCGTCGTCGCCTCCTTCGGCCCCGTACTCGCGCTGTCGGCTCTGCCCGCGAACCTCTCGCAGACCTTTGCGTCGGGCGACAGAGCGTTAAATCTGCTCGCCGAAAGACCGGCGGCCGAGCCGGTAAAAAACGGAAAGAGCATAGAGTTTGAGAGGCTTGATATAGACGGCCTCACCTTTGGCTACGACGGGGGCGCGGATGTGCTTAAAGGCGTGTCGCTGACCGTCAAAAGGGGAGAAATCGTCGGGCTTACGGGCGGTAGCGGCTGCGGCAAAAGCACGCTTTTGAAGCTGCTTCTCGGCTTTTGGCAAAGAGACGGAGGAAGTATATTATACAACGGCATAGATCTGCGCGAAATCGACGCCGCGAGCCTTTCAAAAAACGTGACGATGGTCAGTCAGACGACCTATTTGTTTGACGAAACTATAGAATACAATTTAAAGATAGCAAAGCCGGACGCAAGCCGCGAAGAGCTTGCGGAGGCGTGCAAAAAAGCGTCGATACACGACTTTATTCTGACGCTGCCCGACGGCTACGACGCGCGCGTCGGAGCCTTGGGCGACCGTCTGTCGGCGGGAGAGAGACAGCGGATAGGACTTGCCCGCGCCTTTTTGCGCGGCGCGCCGCTAATTCTCCTCGACGAGCCGACAAGCAACGTCGACGCGATAAACGAGGGAATTATCTTGAAAGCCTTGAAGGAGCAGAGAGACGGCAAGGCCATAATAATCGTGTCGCACCGCGAATCCACCTCGGCTATCGCCGACAGAACCTATAAAATGCAGGGCGGCGTTTTGAGCCTTAAATAAAAGGCTTGCGCGTATGAGAGTAACCGAGCGCGTTTCCCCCTTAAGTAGGGTTGCGCGTGACTCAACCCTATTAAAAAAAATTGACAAACACCGCGTTTTATGATAAAATGTCCTATATAAGGACTGCAAAAATGATTGAATTAGTAATAAAAATCGGGTCAATGGCGCTCATAGACAAGGCGTATAACGACTTAAATTACAACATATTCGCGCGGCTGTCGAGAGAGCTGAGGCCGGGTTACGCCTTGGTTTCGAGCGGCGCGACGGAAATCGGACGGCTTGACTACATCAAGAGAAACGGAGCCGAGCTTTTTGACACGCCCGAAAGCCACGAAATCAACAAGACCGATTACGCGGCGCAGGGGCAGTCTGTGCTAATGCAAAATTACAGGCAATTCATTGACGCAAAATATAGCATACGTCAAATTTTGGTCGAGCATCAGCATTTTAACGATATAAAAAAGCGCAAGCATTTGAGAGATATGCTGCTCAGGTGTCCGGCTCAAAACGCCATACCGATAATCAACTACAACGACGCGGTGTCCGACGAGGAAAACCGCAAAATGGAAATTCAAGCCCTCAGAGACAAGGGCAAAGAGCCTGTCGAATGCGTCGACAACGACGAAACCGCCGCTCAAATCGCTATGCTTTTGAATAGCAAGACGCTTTTGATATTGACGAGCACCGACGGAATTTATGAAAAAGCCGACGACCCCTCGACGCTTGTCAGGAGCGTTTCGGCGTCCGACCCGGCCGAGCTTGTCGGCAAGGTGACAATCCTCCAACGCTCTTGCGTCGGCGCAAACCGCAGAGACGCTTTCGGCGCGCGCGCCAAGCTTGAATATATCAAGCAATCGCTAAAATGCGGCATAAAGGTCATAATATCAAACAGCGCGTTTAAGCTCGACGACATTTTGCACGATGAAAACACGAGAAAGACGGAGATTTTTGTTGAATAGTGACCGCTAATCACTACTAAATATACCTACACAACAAACACGCCGCGACACACCCGACAAAATTTGCGGCGAGGGCGGCCGGAATGGCGTATTTTAATCTGACGATTTTGCTTTCGGCAAAATATACGGCGGCGATATAAAAGGCCGTGTCGGAGCTGCCGACGACGACGCTTGCGGCGCGGGCGACATAGCTGTCCGCGCCGTATTTTTTATATAAATCCTCAAGCAAAAGCAGACTGCCGTTGCCGCTAAAGGGGCGCAGCAAAATAAGCTCGGTCAGCTCCGAAGGAATTCCGACGAGCGACAGGGGATATTCGAGGGCCTTAGTGACAATCGCGCTGAGGCCGCTTGTCCTAAAGAGGTTGACCATGATAAAAATAGCGGCCAGATAAGGAAATATTGCATAGACCAGCGACAGCGCGTCCTTTATGCCCTCGATAAAGCTGTCATATATTCTTATCCGCTTGACCGCCGCATAGACAAAAAGCGCGGCGATAAAAAAAGGCAAAATAAAATTAGCCATGCCGCGCTCCTTGTTTTTTTGTCGACTCAAAGGCCGTCCTTGACGTTTGGGGCGAGGCTTTCTCTTTGTTTTTGAATTCGGAAGCCGTCTTTGACGGTTGACGGGGCAAGGGCGCGTTTTTTGGTTTGTTTTTGAATTTTGATATGAGCTTGACGAGCAAAAAGCCGGTGCCCGCGCTTATCAGCGACGCCGTTATGTTGGGGACGAGTATGTCGGCGGGCTTTGCGCTTCCCGCCGAGGCGCGCAGGGCGATGACGGTCGCGGGGATAAACTGAAGCGACGTGGCGTTCAAAACAAAAAACATTATCATGTTTGCCGTAGCCGCCGAGCCGTCGCGGCCGTCGCGGTTCATTTCGTTTATGGCCTTTATGCCGAGGGGCGTCGCCGCGCCGCCCATACCGAGGAGGTTGGCGGTCATATTCATGGTGACGTAGGCCTTTGCGCGTTTGTTTTCGTTTTTATACATAAAGTTGACGATCGGCTCAAAGAGCGAGGTTATCTTTTTGTCGAGCCGCGTTTTTTCTATTATTTTTAATACCGCCATCCACACCGAATATATAGCTATCATTTTTAGCGACAAATCGAGAGAGCTTTTGCCGCCGTCTATCATTATGCCCAAAACCGAGTCGGGAGCGGTGACGGTCAATATGGCTAAGGATATTACGGTAATTATGAGAAATAAAGCGTTCATACCCTAATCAATGACGGCGCAAAGCTTTTTATTACGCCGGATTTTGTAGAAATAACGCGAAACGAGCGTGTTGCCCATGAAAGAGGGGTGAATTGCGGCAACAAGTTGCCGCAAGAGGGGAAACCCGGCGAGTGGAGCGTATGCGAAACGAGCGTGTTTCCCCTAAAGTCGCGGCTTACGAATGTATGCCGCGAACAGCTTTATTCAGGGCAACCAAAAACCGCGCTTTTTGGTTG
>JAISRB010000077.1 GCA_031273825.1 Clostridiales bacterium | reverse complement strand
TAAAAGAAAAAAACGATTGGGGGAAAGAAATCAGAGAGGATCTCTTGATTAAAGCGCCTATAAAAAACAGTAAAAAACTGCCTATGTCTAATAGGAAACTTCGCAATATTTTTGAGAGTAAAGTCGAAAAGTATTCGGGAGCCTCCTACTTGACCGAGGATTCCTACGGGCGTTGCATATATTATGTTTTAGGCAGAGATAGCGACGGTGAACATAAAAGTTACACTATGATGGTATCAAAAGACGGTTCTTATGACAGTGAAAACTTTTTAATGGAGATAGATTATATGACGGACTATCGCGAACAGCTAAAAGAGTTTAAGGAGCGAAACAGATGGAATCTGCCGCCGCAGTAAAGGGGGTAAAATCATGAAAAAATATTTAAAGGTTGTTTTAATAACTTGTCTTTTGGTCATAAGCGGTTTAACTCTAAATAGTTGTAAACCGGCAATATATATCGGGAAAAATCCCGAATTGCACACTATAGTTCTGCACACCTTTTTTGTCTTAGGGGAATATCAATTTGACAGAATAGAGATATTAGAAACGGACGATTATGGCAGAACATTATTTTCATACATTAATAGCGAAGGGAAGCCGCAACAAAAAGCGTTGTTGATTTGTCAAAAGAGCGATAAAAAGCACACATATTTTTATACCGATTATAACTTTATGCTTACAGACGAGTTTATCTTGCCGGAGGAATGGGCGGAAGTGAAAGGCGGTGATTTAGCCGAGGAAATAGAGTTGTTAAAAGAAAAAAACGATTGGGGAGAAGAGTTGAAAGAGGAGCTTTTGATGAAAGTGCCGATTCGGAGATACAAAAAATCACCGATATCCGACAGGAAACTTCGTAAAGCTTTTAAAAGCGTCGGCGAATATGGCGGATGTAGGTATGGTGTTTATTTAACGGAAGATCCATACGGACGTTGCCTTTATATTGTTCGTAGTTATGATGATATAAGTTATGTCATGATTCTTTCAAAAGACGGTGCTTTTGATAAAGAAAATTTTTTGATAGAGATGGATATATGGGATATGTCGGATTATTGGACACCGCTAAAAGAGTTTAAGGAGCGAAACAGATGGAATCTGCCGCCGCAGTAAAGGGAACGATTAACGGCTTTGACAAATACTTTAGTCTGTATGACTTTGAAAAAGAAAAGGACATTAACGAATTGTCGGCAATCATTGGTCTGTTTGACTTAGACGACGTTCCTTTGGAAAGCTCAATAACCGTTGAACACGACAGCCAATTTCTTAATTTTGGTAAAGACGCAAACATAAGGTTAGAAACAGTAAAGACGGGCAAAAGACTCTTTCGCAAAAGTCAATATCATGAAATCAAATTGGAGTTTCTTGGGTCAATGCTTGAAAGCGTTATTAAGTTAGCCGCGAAAGAAGGCGTTGCGCTCTATATAGCGTCTGTCGGTAACGATGATATCGAGATGATATTAAACGACAACGACCATAACTATATTATTTATAGCACAAGCAAATATAACGCCGACAAAATCAAAGATAAGATTAGAGATATTAAAAAAAATAAGTAATCAAAAGCTCAATATTATTCGTTGCCGTGGGAGCGCACCGCCGACTATTTTGGCGGAGTAGATCGCGGATATTATTATGAAAGCTCTTGGTCGAAAGCAAAGGCTTATTTTGCGTTGGCATATCTTTTCTCGGTTATATGGGGGTAAAAATCATGAAAAAGTATTTAAAGGTTATTGTAATAACTTGTCTTTTGGTCATAAGCGGTTTAACTCTAAGCGGCTGCGGAGCATATATGGGAAAGAATCCCGAATTGCAAACGGTAGTTGTGCACACTTTGATCGGTATAGGGAATTATCAATTTGACAGAATAGAGATATTAGAAACAGATGATTATGGCAGAACATTATTTTCGTACAGTCATACCGGAGGGGGATTAGACCTCAAAGCATTGTTGATTTGTCAAAAGAGCGATAAAAAGTACACATTTTTTTATACCGATTATAACTTTATGCTTACAGACGAGTTTATCTTGCCGGAGGGATGGGCGGAAGTGAAAGGCGGTGATTTAGCCGAGGAAATAGAGCTATTAAAAGAAAGAAACGATTGGGGAGAAGAGTTGAAAGAGGAGCTTTTGATGAAAGTGCCGATTCGGAGATACCAAAAATCGCCGATATCCGATAGGAAGCTTCGTAAAGCTTTTGAAAGCGTCGGCGAATATGGTCGCTATTGGTATAGCTCTTATTTGACTGAAGATCCATACGGACGTTGTATTTATATTGTTAATAATCACGATAACATGGATTATGTCATGCTCGTTTCAAAAGACGGTTCTTATGACAGTGAAAACTTTTTAACGGAGATAGACTACATGACGGACTATCGCGAACAGCTAAAAGAATTTAAGGAGCGAAACAGATGGAATCTGCCGCCGCAGTAAAGGGAACGATTAACGGCTTTGACAAATACTTTAGTCTGTATGACTTTGAAAAAGAAAAGGACATTAACGAGTTGTCGGCAATCATTGGTCTGTTTGACTTAGACGACGTTCCTTTGGAAGGCTCAATAACCGTAGACCTAAGGCGAACGCATTTTTATGCGTTCGTCTTGATTTTTGCGGGAGCTACGAACGCATTTTTATGCGTTCGCCCTGATTTTTGCAGGAGCTTGCGGCGTGTTGCCGCCGTCAAAATATTATCGCGGCGCGGCGGAAAGACTATAAAATGTATTGAAAAACGCGGGGAAATGTTGTATAATAAACTATACGAAAAGAGACAAAAATTTACCTTATAGGGAGACAGAGGCATGACGTTGCAAAAATTGAGATATATAGTGGCGATAGTAGAGAGCGGCTCGGTCAGCGCGGCCGCGGAGAGGCTTTTTATATCGCAGCCGAGTCTGTCGGCGGCGTTGCGCGAGGTGGAGGACGAGATAGGGATAGAGTTGTTTTCGCGGACAAATAAGGGGATAACGCTTTCGCCCGCGGGCAGCGAATTTTTGGGCTACGCGAGGCAGGTTTTGGAGCAGGAGGACATGCTCGAGAGCAGATTTTTGGGCAAAAAATCGTCGCGCCGTCACTTTTCGGTATCGACGCAGCATTATGCCTTTGCGGTCAGCGCGTTTGTCAACCTCATCAAAAAATACGACGCGGACGAGTATGAATATATTTTCCGCGACACGCGCACATATGAAATTCTCGACGACGTAAAGACCTTAAAAAGCGAGGTGGGAATAATCTATATTAACGATTTTAACGAAAAAGTCATAAAGCATCAGCTGCACCAAAGCCAACTCGAATTTCACGGGCTTTTTACGGCGAGGCCGCATATTTTTGTCAGCTCAAAAAACCCCTTAGCCGGCAAGCCGAGCATACGCATAGAGGATTTAGACGAATATCCTTGCCTTAGCTTTGAGCAGGGCGATTATAACTCGTTTTACTATTCGGAGGAAATTTTGAGCGTTTTGCCGCACAAAAAAAAGATTTGGGTTTCCGACAGAGCGACGATATTTAATCTCATGATAGGACTTAACGGATATACCGTTTCTACCGGCATAATAAGCCCCGAGCTGAACGGAAAGGATATTATATCGATACCCTTAGAGAGCGACGAAAGGATTACGGTGGGGTGGATTGCCCGTAAAGACCTGACGCTAAGTAAATCGGCGCAAGAGTTTATCGGCGAGCTGACCGCGGTGACGGCCGGCATTGCGCTATAGTTTTTTTCTATACATAATATATATTTTTAAGTATTTGCTTATATGCTCCGTCGGTGATATAATATGACTCATAAATATTAAAAATTATCGTTTTTTAGGCTTGAGGAGGATTATATCATGAATAACATAAGCGGCGCGGCCGGCGCGCGCGGCCAAAAATTAAAGACGGCGGTCATAGGCTTTCCGCGCATAGGCGAAAGGCGTCAATTAAAATTTGCTACGGAAAAATATTTTCGTTCGGAGATAACCGAGGGCGAGCTGCTTGACGTCGCGAACCGGCTAAAAAAAGAGCGGTGGGCGGCTCAAGGGGCAAGCGGAATCGACTATATCACCGTCGGAGATTTTTCGCTTTATGACGGCTTGCTCGACGTGTCGGAGCTTTTGAACTGCGTGCCCGCGCGCTACAAGCGGCTCGGGCTGTCTAACGTCGGGGAATACTTTGCCGTCGCGCGCGGCTATCAGGGGGAGAAGGGCGACGTCAAGGCGTTGCCTATGAAAAAGTGGTTTAACACCAACTATCACTATATCGTTCCCGAGATAGACGGCGAAACGGTTATAAGGGTAGAGGGAACAAAAATATTTGACGAATACGAGCAAGCGAGAGCCGTGGGAATAGACGGCGTGCCCGCGCTTATAGGCGGCTTTACGTTTTTGAAGCTGGCAAAAATCAAGGGCGGCCGCGCGGCGGCCGACTGCGTTCCCGACATAATCGCCGCCTATAAGGACATTATAAGGCGGCTGGCCGCGCTCGGCGCAAAATGCGTAAGGCTTGACGAGCCGTTTTTGGCGACCGACCTAAGCCGCGCGGACGTCGGGCTGTTCGCGGAGCTGTATAGCGGCATTTTGTCCGAAAAGAGCGGGTGCAAGGTGTTTTTGCAGACCTATTTCGGAGATATACGCGACTGCTACGAGCGGGCTATAGCCTTGGACTTCGACGGAATAGGACTGGATTTTGTCGAGGGCAAAGCCTTGGACTTGCTCAAAAAATACGGCTTTCCAAAGACAAAAACGCTGTTTGCCGGAGTCGTTAGCGGCAAGAATATCTGGCGGACAAGCTACAAGGACGCGCTGACGCTTTTAGACGAAATAAGCCGCTATGCCGCCGACGTCGTCATAGGCGTTTCCTGTTCGCTTTCGCACGTCCCCTATACGGTAAAAAATGAAGTAAAACTCGGCGCGGAGCGCGTCAAGCATTTGTCCTTTGCGATAGAAAAGCTTGCGGAGCTAAAGGAGCTTTCGGAGCTGTTTGCGGACGGCAAGGGCGCGGACTGCCGGGGCAATCCGATATTTGACAAAAACGCGGAGCTTTTTGCATCGCCGCGCGTCGAGCGGGACGAGGAGGTCGCGGATAGGGTCGCGGCCTTGAAGGCCTCCGACTTTGTCAGACTGCCCGAGCTTTCGGCGCGCCGTCAAAGGCAAAGGGAGACCTTATGCCTGCCGCTTTTTCCGACGACGACAATAGGCTCCTTTCCGCAGACCGACGATGTAAAGCGCAACCGCGCCGCTTTCAAAAACGGCGAAATAACCGCCGACGAATACGAGGCCTTTAATAAGGCTAAGATTGCGGCCTGCATAGCCCTGCAGGAGGAAATAGGCTTAGACGTGTTAGTTCACGGCGAATACGAGCGCAACGATATGGTAGAATACTTCGGCGAAAGCCTCGGCGGCTTTGTCTTTACTGAAAACGGCTGGGTGCAGTCATACGGAACGCGAACCGTCAAGCCGCCGATAATCTGGGGAGACGTCAAGAGGCTAAAGCCCATTACGGTCGGCTACGCCGTTTATGCGCAGAGCCTTACCCAAAAACCCGTCAAGGGAATGCTGACCGGCCCTATAACAATATTAAATTGGTCTTTTCCGCGCGGCGACGTTTCGGTTTGGCGGTCGGCCGCGCAAATCGCGCTCGCGATAAGAGACGAGGTCGCGGACTTGGAGGCGAACGGCATAAAAGTAATTCAAATCGACGAGGCCGCGATAAGAGAAAAGCTCCCTCTGCGCAAGGCCGATTGGAATAGTCAATATCTCGACAAGGCCGTTCCGACGTTTAGGCTGGTTCACGCGAGAGTCAAGCCGGAGACGCAGATACATACGCATATGTGCTATAGCGAATTCGACGATATAATCAAGGAAATAGAGGCGATGGACGCCGACGTAATATCGTTCGAGGCCTCAAGATCGGATATGACCATACTCGACTCGCTCCAAAAGAACGCGTTTGCCTCCGAGGTCGGCCCGGGGCTATATGACATTCATTCGCCGCGCGTTCCGTCGGTGTCGGAGATAAAGGCCGCCATAGGCAAGGCGATACAAAAAATAGACAAGTCAAAGCTTTGGATAAACCCCGATTGCGGGCTCAAAACCCGCGGCGAATTTGAAACAAAGGCCGGCTTAAAAAACCTCGTTACTGCGGCAAAATGCGTCAGAAAAAGCCTGTCGGAATAGAGGAGGGCGAACGCCTTTTTATGCGTTCGCCCTGATAAAGCGACAACGAAAACACAAAACAACTTGCCAACAAGTAAATTTTATGTTATAATGACAATACTATAATAACAAGGAACAAATAAAATGGAAGTACGCTTACTAAAAAAAGCCGGCAAATACCTCGAAAGCCTAAACGAGCCGATAAAAAGCAGAATTAAAAGAGCGTTAAACAAACTATCGATAGAACCGCCGCAAGGAGATATTAAAAACATAGAAGGAAGCAACGAATACAGATTAAGAATCGGAGATTATCGAATAATCTTTGAAATTCGCAACGATAATATCGAAATATCAGAAATAGGCCTCAGGGGTCAAATATATAAAAGGAGATAAACAAAAACATGAACGCGTTAAAAAAAGAAATCAATAGCTATATTGACAAAATACCCGAGAGTAAACTCGCCGCGTTAATTCCGCTCTTAAAAGCTCTGTCCGACGATAACTTTATCATAGAAACAAACCTTACAAAACGGGAAATAGAGGTTATCAAAAAAGGCAGAGCGGAATTTGACAAGGGAAACTATATAACGTTAAATCAAATAAAATAAAAAAACTAAAAATATCGAGAGAGTCTCCGCGGGTAGCTCTCTCAATATTTTGCGTGTTGTTTTACTCTTGCGCACCGGTGACGCGCGGCGTTTAAAACGACTTGAAAAACGCAAAAATATTTTAAAATATTTTTGACGGCGTTTTTTATGGCGGGTCTTATCGTTTCGGCGTAATTTTTTTTGCAAATTTTCTTTTTGCGTATGAAAATCGTTGACAAGATATCGGCAATGTGATAAGATAATAAGGCTGTCTCGAACGGATATGAAAAAGCATGTTTAGGGAAGGGGTGGCGCGGACATTGAAAAGAGAACAAAGAAGGTAAAAAAGAAAGCAAAATGTACCCTTGTTAATTTTTTGTAAAAGGAAATATTGATAAGAAAAATAAAGGAAACATTCAGCATTAAGAC
>JAISRB010000076.1 GCA_031273825.1 Clostridiales bacterium | reverse complement strand
CATATGCTGTTTTTTTTACAATGTTTTCCAATAAGAAAATGTCTTATTCTTGACATTTTACTCCCTAATTTTAGGATATAAAGGTATATTTTATTAGCGACAAAGAAAAGCGCCGCATTATATGATTATCGGCTGTTAAATCGGTGGAACGGCTATCAAGCCGAGAAAGTAAAAACGAAAACAAAAATTGAAAGCGTGTATGTAACAAAAAGTGGAAAGCGGTGAGCGGTTGCCTATAATTTTCAATGTCGAAGAAGGAGATAAGCGAGATTTGGCGGTTATTCATATATGGCATAATAGCAAGTTGTTTTTCTTAATAGATACTTTTGCTTGACTTAAACGGTGTTGTTCCGTATCATGTGTCCGAAAACGGAGAAAGTATTTGCAATATTAAATAATGCGTTGCAATGTGCGGCGGACGAGCCGCTCATAGATTGCCGCATAGAAATAGGCGACAACGCCTATGCGCAACAGGTCAACCAGACGGCGGCGCAACCCGCAAGCGATAAATTTGGAAAATTTTTAGAAAACTACTTGCAAGGCATGGGAAAATATGATATACTTATCGGCAAGACCTACGGAAAACCCTCCGATTTTATCGGTCACTTCGGCGCGAGGGTTTTTGGCGACGACGGAAAAGAGTACATTGTAACCAACATGTCATACGTCAATCGCAACTGGGATTATGACGTTGTCTATCAGCTAAACGAGAATCACGCGCGCAAAAACAACAGCTATCAAGCGCCGCAAAGCATACGCGAAAATACGGCTATACCGTTAAGCGGAATAAAGGAACGCAAGACGTTTATAAAGCAAAAAATAAAGATATCCCTAAAGGCTCCGATAGATACGCCGCCCGAAAACGATAATAGCTTTCTAATAGACAAAAAAATACTGCTGTCGGCGTTGATACCCAACATGGTTGACAGCAAGTATTATCCGCAAATTGCGGCGGTCTATCCGACGAGCGACAACGCGCCGATTATCAATCCGAAACTACTTGCAAACATAGCGCAGTTTACCGTCGGAAATATGGTTTGCGTCAATCTGAAGTTTTACGACAACGCCGAGGCGGGGAAAAGGAAAGTGAATGAAACGCATTACGGAGCATCTGACCCCAACGATGATGACAATAACACAGATTATTTGACGGACATATCTGAGCAAATCCCGATGGTTTTTACTAATGCTTTTGGCGAAGTATGTTGCGTTACCGTGTTGCTATCGAGTACGAAATATTACAATCTACAAGATTATCAATCCAACAACAATATAGACGAAATCAATAAAACCTTAGTGTGCTATAAAACTATGCAAAACTTGCCGGCCTTGTTAGACCAAGATTATGAGGTTATATGAAAAATTTTTTCGATAAGAACAAAACCCTAATAAGCATTGCTATCAATATAATCAATATTGTTTCTTTTTTGGCGGTGTTCGTTTTGGTGTCGTATGTTATTTACAGGGAAAAAGTTTTGAAGCTTTATTTTATTGAAAACATATCAAGCGCAGGATACGCTGTTGCGGTGTGGTTATTTGACTTGTTTAAGTTGGCAACCGTGGTCTTTGTTATTGCCCTTGTTACAATTTTGATAAACGTTTTTTATACTTTCGGCAAAAGGGGCGACTTAAAAGAATTAAAAGCACGGGCAACCGCCCGCAAGAAAGCCCGAGCCGCCGCCAAGATAGCCAAGTTAAAGGAGATAGTCGGCGAGGGTGAGAAAAAGGAAAGCGTCGAGGACAACGAAAACCCCGAAACGGACGCATAAACACACGTCAAAAGCTATCGTGTCACTCCGTCAAAATAACGGCGTTATATGGCGCGTGTCATAACAAATATCACATAAAATCAACAAAACCGCGCTAAAAAGGGCGCAAAGATATAACATATAATATAAACGACTCAAAAACACGGCGTTAAACGGCGTGTTTTTTGCATTTGAATTCAAAAAAAACAAGGAGTAATCAAAATGACAAAATCGGAATTAAAGAAACTAAAGCACATCGCGGAGGAGAACTGCAACAAATGCCTCTCGGACATTTTGGGGCTTAGAAATCAAACGGCCTCCACCGCCGCCTTTTTAGACGAATTGCTGTTGTCATTTCTGCGGCATTGCGAACCCGAGGGCTATGCCGCCGCATACGGCGAGCTTGACAAAAAGTTCGAATCAACCGAGGCGGCACAACGTTGGGAGCAAATTTGGGGAGATAATTAACAATGGGCGAAATAGAAAATCAACTAATAGCAAACAAATGCGCCGAGATAAACGGGCTGAATCTCCAAAAGGACGCGCTCGAACAGCTCAATGTAACGGTGGGGTTTGAGTTGGTTGCGGACACCCCCGACATAATTTTACACGAGGATATTTTTAATTCCTCGCGACTTATGCGGCAAGCGGCCGCCGATAGCGGACAAAACTATGTGTATTTTTTAAGAATATTTGACGAGCAAAACAAACAGCTTGCCGTCTATACAAACGTTATATTCACAGGCGTGGGGCTTTATGGGGTGACAACTACGGCAAACAGCATAAAATACACTTATGCCCCCAATGCCGCCTTGCAATCGGGAGAGCCGCAAAGTGTAACCCTTAGCAAATTTGACCTTAATGCATATGACCCCGTCGTCAATATTTTTGAGGTTGTCAATCTGCAAAAATACCCTAATACTATAGCCGAGATAAAAAATGGTTCGTTTACAATCTACTTTTAAAAAGGAGCGAAAAAAAATAAATGCAAAGCAAAATAGAATTTGTACTCAACGCGGACAATAGCTTGTCTTTCATAGCCGCCGCGCCCTTGTTTCGGGGGCAGGCGGGAACCGCCGAATACCGTTTGACGGCGTTAAACCGGCTTAAAACCGATTTAGTGTTTATATCGTTCCGTCGCGCGGACGGCTCGGAAACAAGCCAAGTGATGACGCTTAACGCCGATTTAGACGGTTGGAAGTACACCTCTAACGGTTGGGAAACGGAATATGAGGGAGAACTCAAAGTATCGTTTGTCATGCGGCGTTTCTCGGGTCAAGACCCGACGCGGCTAATATCGACGGCTACGAGCGAACAGGCGACATTAACCGTTCACCCGAGCGGAGAATATACGCCGCTCGAGTATCCGTCTAATGCCGACGAGCTTTACGAGCGCATAAACGCGCAAGATATCGACATGGCGGAGTTTAAAATCGTTCTCCAAAACGAGCTGAACGAAAAAACGACAATCACCGCCGAGGTTGACGAGGTGATAACGGTAGAGCCGAACACCCCCGCCGAGGTCATCATAACCAAGACGGAGAACGAAACGGGAAACAAGGTGTTTCACTTTGGGTTTATAATCCCCCGCGGGCGGACGGGAACGGTGTCATCGGCGGGCATGAACAAGATAGCCGTAACGGCGGACGATTGGCAAGAGAGCGGAGAGGGAGCGGAAGCTCCTTTTTTTGTGCGGATAGTATCAAGCGACAACAACCCCGTAGGCGCGGACTTAATGCACGTACTCGGGCAAACGGACGGCGTAACGGTCAGCCAGCTTGCAGACGAGGGCGACGGATTGCGCTCGGGGTCGTCGAGTACGTGGACGGTAGACGCGGACGGAACGGTGACGGTATACGGTAACGCGCCGTACAACGGTACGATATTGCTGTCGGCCGGGTCGGCCGAGGGGATAGACGTACAGGCAAGGGAGCGTTTGAGCGTCGCAGAGGGCAAAATAGAGGCTTTAGACGGCGGGCTTGACGAGCTTAGCGGCGACGTGTACAAAAAGGACGAGACCTATGAAATTCAAGTCGAACTCAACATAAACTACGAACAATTTTTAAACGCATTAGACGCGGTAATCGCCGTGTAGAAAACAAAATAAGGCAAAAACAAAATAAAGACGCCCGCGCGGATAAAGAAAAATGTCCGCGCGGGTCTTTTTTATATGGATAATTTAACATGAACCGCCGCAAAAATCAAGCGTAAAGCATAGCAAAATTACATTATTCCAACGAATAATGTAATTTTGCTTGTCAATCGGGGCTGATTCCGTCAATTTCAACGCTTGCCGTCAAGAGCCGACTCAAAAAACAGGGCTTGCGTTTTAACGCGTTTGCCGCGGTTTTTGTGCGGGGTCAACGCATTTTCATGCGTTCGCCCCGAAGTTTTGTGCAGGGCAAACGCATGAATGAATAAATCAATTCATAACAGATAGCAGAACATCGGCTAAG
>JAISRB010000028.1 GCA_031273825.1 Clostridiales bacterium | reverse complement strand
GAGCCTTATCAGACCGTTGAGATGCTGTATAAACGTACTCTTTCCGCTGCCGGTCGCGCCGATTATCCCCAAAAAATCGCCGTCGTTTATCGTTATCGACACGCCGTCGAGAGCCTTTTTTTGATAGGGCGTGCCCTTCATATAAGTATAGGCTAAATCCTTTACAACAATCGGCATAATTCCTCCGCAAGCGCGTCCGGCGTCATGACCGGGCCGTCGACGGGCATACCGCCTTCCTTTAACCGCTTTGCGATATAAGAAACCGTCGGAAGCTTCAGCCCGTATGCGTCTAAGCCTTCGTCCTTAAATATCTCGCGCGGCGCGCCGTCCATGACGGCCGCGCCGCCGTCGAGAACTATTATCCTGTCGGCCTCTACGGCCTCGTTCATGTCGTGAGTGATAAAGATGACGGTGATACCCTCCTCTTTGACAAGCCTTTTGATGACCGCCATAACCTCGTTTCTGCCGGCGGGGTCGAGCATAGATGTAGATTCGTCAAATATTACGACGTCGGGCTTGATGGCAAGAATCCCCGCGATTGCCACGCGCTGTTTTTGACCGCCGCTCATCTTAAAGGGAGCGGCGTTGCGATATTCCTCCATGCCCACGGTCTTTAAGGCCCAATCGACGCGCGTTTTGATTTCCTCTCTCGGAACGCCTATGTTTTCAGGTCCGAAGGCTATGTCGTCCTCGACTATGCTCGCCACCATCTGATTGTCAGGGTTTTGAAAGACCATTCCGACGCTCTTTCTTATGTCAAACAGCCCGTCCGGGTCGGTCGTGTCATATCCCTTGACGTAGACCTTGCCCTCGGTCGGGACAAGCAGGGCGTTCAAAAGCTTTGCAAAGGTGCTTTTTCCGCTGCCGTTTCTGCCGAGTACGGCGACAAAAAGCCCCGCCTCTATTTCGAGAGAGAGGTTTTTTAGGGCTTCTATTACCCTTCCGTCATAGTCCTTATAAGAAAAACCGACGTTTTCAAGCTTGATTATAGGCATGTCTTATAGTCCTTATATTCTGTTTACCTTAGTCGCGACGGCGGCCTTTTTGACGCTTTCGGCGACGGCTCCGGCTACCCTCTTGTCAAACGGCGCGGGAATGATATAATCGGGATTAAGCTCCCCGTCGGTTATAAGCCCGGCCAACGCGTTCGCCGCGGCGATTTTCATTTCGTCGTTTATATCTCTCGCTCTCACGTCGAGCGCGCCGCGGAATATCCCCGGAAAAGCCAGAACGTTGTTTATCTGATTAGGAAAATCGGATCTTCCCGTTCCGACGATAAACGCCCCCGCCGCCTTTGCCTCGTCGGGCAAAATCTCGGGGGTCGGGTTTGCCATGGCGAATATTATCGGATTTTTATTCATCGAGCCGACCATTTCGCCCGTCAAAAGCTTAGGCGCGGAAAGCCCGAAAAACACGTCCGCGCCCCTTATAACGTCCTTTAACGCGCCCTTCTTTTTTCCGATATTGGTTATCTCGGCCATTTCGAGCTTGATAGAATTGAGTCCGTCGCGCCCCTTATAAACCGCGCCGCTCCTGTCGCAAAGCACAACGTCGCCTACCCCCGCCGAAAGCAACAGCTTTGTGACGGCTATAGCCGACGCGCCCGCGCCGCTGACGACGACGTTCAAATCGCCGAGCTTTTTTTGGGCGAGCCTCGCGGCGTTAAGCATAGCCGCTAAGGACACCACCGCCGTTCCGTGCTGATCGTCGTGAAATACGGGAATATCCAGACATTGCTTCAATCGGCTTTCTATCTCAAAGCAACGCGGAGACGAAATATCCTCTAGGTTGATTCCGCCGAAGCTGCCGGCGATAAGCCTGCAGGTCTCGACTATTTCGTCGACGCTTTTGCTCCTTATGCAAATAGGAAACGCGTCAACGTCTCCGAATTCCTTAAACAAGACGCATTTGCCCTCCATGACGGGCATACCCGCCTCGGGGCCTATGTCGCCAAGCCCCAAAACCGCCGTTCCGTCGGTGACGACGGCGACGAGATTGTGACGGCGCGTATAGACATAAGACAAATCGACGTCCTTTTCTATAGCCAGACACGGCTCCGCGACCCCCGGCGTATAGGCGACGCTCAGCGACTCCTTGTCCTTGACGGAAACCCTCGAGACGACCTCGATTTTGCCGGCCCATTCCTTGTGCTTTATCATTGCTTGCTCTTTGTAGTCCATTTGTTAAGGCTCCTTGTATTATGTGCGTTTTTACCCGTGGTTGAATTGCGTCGAACATGCGTCGGCTACGATTATATTAATATTGCGCGGATTCTCCTGACGCCCGACGACGAGCTTTGTTCCTTTTCTATCTTAAACCTTCCAAGCTCGCCCGTGTTGGCCGCGTGAGGGCCGCCGCATATTTCCTTGCTAAAGCCGCCCACCGAATAGACCTTGACGGTTTCGCCGTATTTTGACTCGAACACCCCGAGCGCGCCCGACGCCTTTGCCTCGTCGACGGTCATTTCTTGCATTATGACGTCGATTTTGCCGTCGATGACCTCGTTGACAAGCCTTTCCGCCTCTTTTATTTCCGCGTCGGTCATAGGTCTGTCAAAGCTAAAGTCAAAGCGCAGTCTTTCGGCGGTAATGTTGCTTCCCCTTTGATAGACTCCGTCTCCCAAAATTCTTCTCAACGCGGCCTGCAATAAGTGCGTCGCGGTGTGCAGACGCGTCGTTTCCTCGGAGCTGTCGTGAAGCCCGCCCTTAAATTTGTGCTCGGCTCCCGCCTGCGATTTTTGTTGATGGACGGCGAACGCCGCGTCAAAACCCGCCTTGTCAACCGTCAGCCCCCTGTCTTTAGCAAGCTCCTCGGTTATCTCGACGGGAAAGCCAAAGGTATCGTATAGCCTGAAGGCCGACGCGCCGTCTATAACCGAACCGCCCGCGGACTCCGCGACCTTTTCAAATTCTTTAAGACCGGCGGTCAGAGTTCTCTCAAACTTTTCGATTTCCTTGTTTAATTCGGTCTTTATCTTGTCGCCGTTTGCGGCAAGCTCGGGATAAACGTCCTTATAAAGCTCGACGTAGAGCGCGGCAAGCTCCGTCAAGACGGAGGCCCCGATTGACAGCTGTCTCGCATAGCGGATAGCCCGTCTTATCAAACGCCGCAGCACATAGCCCTGATCGACATTGCCGGGAGTAATTCCCCTTTCGTCGCCGATGATAAAGGCCGACGTTCTTATGTGGTCGGCGATTATCCGCATGGCCTTTGTTTCGCCGTCGTTTTTGCCGTAGGTCAGCCCGGAGGCCTCCTCTATCAGCCTTATTGCATCTCTAAAGAGGTCGGTCTCATAGACGGATTTCAAGCCGTTGAGTATGCAAACCGTGCGCTCAAGCCCCATGCCGGTATCGACGTTTTTTTGAGACAGCGGCTCAAACAGACCGTCGGCGGTTTTGTTGTACTGCATAAAGACGTTATTCCAAATCTCTATAAATCTGCCGCAGTCGCAAGCGGGAGAGCAATTTTTTGAGCATTTTTCCTTGCCCGTGTCGATAAATATTTCGGTGTCCGGTCCGCACGGCCCGGTAAGCCCGGCAGGCCCCCACCAATTATTTTTTTTGGGCAAAAAATACACTTGCTCGGGCGAAAGCCCCTTTTTTACCCAGTAATCCGCGCTTTCGACGTCCTTGCCGCAGTCGCCGTCGCCCTTAAAGACCGACACGGCGAGCATTTCCTTGGGAATTCCCAACACCTCCGTCAAAAAATCGTAGCTAAAGCCTATGGCCTCCTTTTTGAAATAATCGCCCAAAGACCAATTGCCGAGCATTTCAAAAAAGGTGCAATGCGTCGCGTCGCCCACCTCGTCGATGTCGACGGTTCTCACGCATTTTTGAACGTCGGCTATGCGCTTGCCCCTGGGATGCTTCGCGCCCATAAGATAAGGCACGAGCGGATGCATTCCCGCCGTCGTAAACAAAACCGTCGGGTCGTTCTCGGGGATAAGCGACGCGGATTGAATAATCGCGTGTCCGCGTTGCCTAAAAAAATCTAAATAACAGCTCCTCAATTGTTCGGAAGATAGCTTCTCCATAATGTTTCCGTTTTTCCTCTTTATTTTTTTTGTCTTTTAGTCTATTTGTCTTTTTTACCATTCGGCAAAGTTTCATTAACTAACATTATATCACAATAAGCCCATTTTTAACAAACAAAAAAAGGGCTTGAACAAATAATCGTTTGAATTTGTCAAAGAGCGGCGGCATACCTTCGGTTTTCTATCGCCTTGTTTATAAGACCTTTTTTAAAATCATAAAGCTCAACTGCGGCGTATCGTTCGATATGTCCGTCCATACGGATTCTTCTCCGTTTAACAAGTCGGCTAAGCAATACATATCTGAAATATCCTCATAGACGGTAACGTCCGTAGACGCGCCGTAATCCCCGTATACGGCGTCGGCGGCGATGCCGTCGTCAAAATTCGGCAAATGGCAATTTATAATTCCGCCGAAATTATACCCGACAAACCCTCCGATAGCGTTATAAACCGCGCTCCCCTCTTCGCTTATTTTGCCCGTATAATAGCAGTTAATCAAATAGCCGTATACGCTATAGACAAATCCGCCGACATAAGCCGTGGCAATATTCAAAATATAAATGTTGCTCTTAGAATAACAATTCTTTATGATACCGTCCGCATAGGCGATAAACCCCGCGATATCGCCGCCGCCCGTTATCCTTACGTCTCCGGTTGAAAAACACTCCTCCGTAATTCCTTCATTGCCGTAGCTTGTCAGCATATATATAAAACCGGCGCCGTTCCGCTCGCTTTGAACGCTTCCCGCGGAATAGCAACGATAAAAATTTACCGATATAACGACGCTGCAAAAGCCCGCGCCCTCGCCAAAGCCGACAACCTTTCCGGTCGCATAACAGTTGTCGATATTTAGCTTAAAATAGACGCTATCCGAATTCAAGCTTCCGAATCCGTCTATTCTAACGCCAAACCCCGCCGCGACTCCCGCCTTAACATTTCCGGTCGCGTAGCAATTTTGTATCAAGCCTCCGTAAGAGTAAAAAGTGTTGATAAATCCGCCCGCCGAGCCTTGCGTTCCCTCAATCGTAATGTCGCCGGTCGCATAGCAACTTATTATATCAACCGAAACGCCGTAGACGGCGTAAGCCGCCAAGCCGCCGCACTGCGATTCGTCATTGCAATATATATCCACCGCGCTATAACTGTCGCGAATAATCACTCCGCTTCCGTCCGCGCCCGACCCGCTCTCTGCAATCAAGCCCGACGGCTCTTCATATAACATAATCCCGACTAATCCGCCTACGTCTCCGCCGCCTTTATCCTCCTTATAATTAATATGAATACTTCCTTTCGCGCCGCAAGAAATTATATCGATTCGTGTGTATCCCTCCGCGCCGCTTGACCAACCCGCCAGCCCGCCGACTGCAAACGTCACCGCAATGTTGTCTAATCGGATAGCTATGTCCGTATAGCAACTTTCTATAGTGTTTGACGTTTTCCCGACAAGACCGCCGATGACGGTATAATTTTTATCCAACGCCGTTGCCGTTATCGTGCCGCTTGCCGTGATATTCGTCAGCTTTCCGAGCGTATCGCCGCAAACCGCTCCGGCAAATATTCCCTGCTCATTCGGAATTTTAATATCAAAATTTTGAATATTCAGATTTTTTACGCTTCCCGACAAGATACAGCCGAACAACGAAGGATAATTGTGCAAAACGTCTACCGTCATATTTTTTATCACATGATTGCCGCCGTCAAATCCGCCGTCAAACTTCAATTTATCGTCAAAAATAGGCTTGTGGTTTATGCCCGACAAATCTAAATCGTTAGTCAATATATAATGATTGGCAGGGAAATAGACCATATCTATCAATTCTTGATAATTGTTTATCAAATACGGCTCCGACGGCGTACCCCTTCCGCTTGCGTAAATACGGCGGAAATTCGCCGTAACGGCTAAATCTCCGGTAATAAAATCAAACCTCGATCGTTCGGCAAAACCGTCCGACCAACCGTCGAATATATATCCGGCGTTCGGAAGCGGAACGACCGTCACTAATTGCGTGTATTCCCCGTACTCTACGCTTTGATTGGCTATACCGCAGAGCGTTCCGCCCTCGGCGACACTGTACCGCGCTGAATATGTTGTTTTTGCAAATTCCGCCGTTACGTTTATCTCACCCGTCACATTTTCGTCGCGCCGCTCCGCGTCAGTCAAGCCGTCCGACCATTTGACAAATTCATACCCTATATCGGGTATCGCCGTCACGGTCTCGGCATTATCGCCATGCGCGACCGTTTGACTTGCGTTTCCGCCAACGCTCCCGCCGTCGGAGGCATTGTACCGCGCTGAATATGTTGTTTTTTTAAACTCCGCCGTTACGCTTATCTCATCCGTCACGTTTTCGTCGCGCCGCTCCGCCGTGTTGACTCCGTCCGACCATTTGACAAATTCGTAGCCTATATCGGGTATCGCCGTCACGGTTTCCGCGTTTTCGCCGTACTTTACCTTTTGAAGCGTCTTTCCCGCGATATATCCGCCCTCGGAGGCGATGTAAACCGCATCGTTTATCGTTTTTTCAAATTTTGCCCTTACGGCTAAATTTCCCGTCACATTTTTTTCTTGCCTTGTTTCATTTGTATCTCCGTCGGACCATTTGACAAAAATATAACCGACCTCGGCTACCGCCGTCACCGCCTCCGCGTCGTTTCCTTCTTTTATCGTTTGAACCGTCTTGCCGCTAACGCTCCCGCCCTCGCCCGCATAATAGACAAGACTAAAAACCTTTTTCTCGCAAGCGGAAAAACTAAAAATAATCAAAACAGCCAACAAAGCTATTACGGTTTTAACAAATACTTTTTTCATAATTGCATTATACAACACATCGGCTCTTTTGTCAACCACGTAGGAAAAAATGCCGAATTAATTTTTATCTGTAACTTGCAAAAGTTAAAGACAATTTTGAACCGTGCGGCTGTATTATAGACAAATTACTTTTAATCTGTAACTTGCAAAAGTTAATGATATTTCTTTTTCCGCTCTATTGTTATTTAGATGTTCTATCGCCTTATTTAGTATCTTAACTAAGTTTTCATAGTTCTGTCTGTTTTGTCAAAAAATACGCCCTCGCCTACTCTATCCGCATATCGGAAAAAAACTTCGGGTTTGAAAACGGGGTAAAATCCGTGCCGCTCTATGCGGTTTGGCTCGTGAAATGATTTCTGCCGAAACTCAAAAAAAACGGGCTATATTTCTCTCAATCTTTTTTTGTCGGTAATTTCGCAAAAAATCAACGCGCCGACGGCCATAATCAATATGCTCCACGGCAAAACCGCAAGCGAAAACGCGTCGGACAGCAGACCTATAAGCGGAGGAACGAACGTCGAGCCGACATATGCCGCCGCCATTTGCAGACCCATAACCGCCTGCGAATATTCCTTGCCGAACCTGAACGGCGTCAGATGAATCATCATCGGAAAGAACGGCGCGGAGCCTAACCCAAGCAAAACAAATCCCGACAGAGAAAAAAACGGCGGCAGAGGCAAAAGCATAACGGCTATCCCCGTCAGGCTTATGCCGAAGCCTATGCGTATGAGCGCGCGCTCGCGCAGCTTTGCCGCGGCAAAGCCCGAGACGAGTCTGCCCAAGGTGATTCCGCCGTAATAAAACGCCGCCCAGTTAGCGGCGGTTTCGGCGGAGAGACCCTTTTGCCCGACAAAATAGCTCGCCGCCCAAAGCCCCGCCGAAAGCTCGTATCCGCAATAACACAAAAACGCGAGCATGGCAAATTTCACGCCCTTTTTGCCTATAGCCCGTCTGTTTGTCACCGGAGGCAGAATAGCCGCCCCGGCCTCCGCGCCGACCTCCGCGCCGGCCTTTTTCCACAGAGGAAACGAAAGAATGATTATCAAAACCATGACAAATTGAATTATAGACACCAGACGGTAGCCGCCGCGCCAGCCGCCGCCCGCGGTCATAAAGCCCGATATTATGACGGGGCCGGCCGTCGCGCCGACGCCCCAAAAGCAGTGAAGCCAGCTCATATGCCTTGCTTTGTATCTCAGAGAAACAAAATTGTTCAAAGCCGCGTCAACCGAGCCGGCGCCTAACCCCAAGGGTACCGCAAGCAGACAGACGACGGGCAACGAGCGCGAAAACGACACGCCCAAAAGCGCGGCCGCCGTCAGAGACACGCTGACCGCCACGACCTTTCCCGTTCCGAAGCGGCTTATTATGCGATTGCTCGACAGGCTCGACACGATTGTGCCGCCGCAAACTATGACGGAAACAACTCCGGCAAACGACAGCGGCGCGCCTATATCGGCGTGCATGACCGGCCACGCCGCGCCGAGTATCGAATCGGGCAGTCCGAGATTGATAAACGCGAGATAAATTATGACAAGCAACGCAAGCATAAGCTCTTTTGACTCCTTTAAAAGAAAAAGTGGGAATTACTATTTCTTATCTATTTAGTTTTTTGCGGCCTTAACCAACTTATCAAAGTCACTGATTATCACTTGCTTTTTATTATAAATATCGTACTCGCTTTCAGCTTTAATAACCGCTTGCTCGTGAGATATTCTACCCTTATTATCTAATATTTGATATTTATTAAAGGTTAAAAACGCATTAACGCTTTTGGCAAACGATTGCATATCAAACGCAATCTCGGTTTCAAGCTGCCTTTCAATATAATCAAAAAAACCCGAAACTTCACGCTCTAATTGTTTTATTTCTTTTTCCTGTAAATAATTTTTTGCGATTGAAACGTCGTTTTTTAATATCCTGCCGTCCGGCGCGTTCTTCCACGTCGTTAAACCCATATAATCCTTTTTGCCGTCAGCTTTTATATAAATAATTTCGGCGGCGGTTTGCCCCGTGATTGCATAATGAAATTTATTTTGCAAGGTTGCAAAAAACTCTTTTGTCGTTTGGCTGTCTTTATCGTAGTCAATACTGCATTCCGCCAGGGCAAACGCATGAATGAATAAATCAATTCATAACAGATAGCAGAACATCGGCTAAGAAGTCGAAATTAAATTGGCAACGAAGGCGTTTGGCGTTTAGAGTGGTTGGTTTTTCCGT
>JAISRB010000111.1 GCA_031273825.1 Clostridiales bacterium | reverse complement strand
ATTTATCTCGTCGTTGACTCTTATCAAATCGTCCTTATAGGCCGTCGTCTTGACAAACCACGCGTCGCGCGCAAAATATATCAGGGGAGTTTTGCAGCGCCAGCAATGAGGATAGCTGTGGACGTGCTTTGCCTTTGAGAACATTTTGCCGTCTCGCTGCAGGTCTGAGACTATGCTTTGGTTTTCGTCAAAAATATACTTGCCGGCGTAGTCTCCGCATTCCGGGCCGAACAATCCGCGCCCGTCGGCAAGCTGAGCGACGGGAAGCCCGAAGGTCTTTCCCACGTTGTAGTCGTCCTCGCCGTATGCCGGCGCGATATGCACTACGCCCGTGCCGTCGGTCAACGTGACAAAATCGGCGTTGACGATTTTGAAGGCGTTGCCCCACGCCGCCGCGTTGTTTTTGTTGAGGTAGCCGGCGTTTCCCTTATAGTAGTCAAAGAGCGGCGTATAGCTCTTGCCCGTTATATCGCTTCCGCTATATTCGGCGACCGTCTCGAATCCGTCGCCGAAATGCTTTGAGACAAGCTCCCTCGCCAACAAATATTTGTCGCCCTTTTTGTCTCTTATTACGCTGTAAATTTCTTTTGGATTGACGCAGAGCGCGACGTTGCTAAACAACGTCCACGGCGTCGTCGTCCACGCCAAAACGTAAGCGTCAAGCTCCTTGCAAAAGAATTTTGCCGTCACCGTCAGGTCGGTTCTGTCCTTATAGCCCTGCGCGACCTCGTGGCTCGACAAGGCCGTCTGACAGCTCGGGCAGGACGGAAGAATTTTGTAGCCCTTATATAGATATCCCTTTTTGTTGAGGCGGTCTAACGACCACCAGACGCTCTCTATATAATTGTTGTCATAAGGGTTATAACAATCCTCGTCAAGGTCGAGCGAATAGCCGACCATCTCGCTGAATTCCTTCCACTTGTCGATATAAAGCCAGACGTTTTCCTTGCAGGCTTGTATAAACTTCTCCACGCCGTAACGCTCTATATCCTGCTTTCCCGATATTTTGAGCGATTCCTCGACGGAAATTTCAACGGGCAGGCCGTGCGTATCCCAGCCGCCCTTTCTCGGAACGTAATATCCGTTCATTCCGGCAAAGCGCGTATATACGTCCTTTAGACTGCGCGTCAAAACGTGCCCCGCGTGCGGCTTTCCGTTGGCCGTCGGCGGCCCCTCATAAAACGAAAAAAGCTTCCCGCTTTTGTCGTTTAGCTTGTATACCTTTTTCTTTATGTCGTTTTTTTTCCAAAGCGCAAGTATTTCCGACTGTATTTTGGGATAGTCGGGATTGACGTCGATTTTTTTGTACACGCTAAAAATTCTCCTTAGAACAAACCTTTCGTATTATTATAACCAATTTTATACGCCGCTGTCAAACGGAATTGCGTTTTTTTCGGTGCAAACACATAAAAATGCGTTCGCGCCGTTTTTATGGCTTTCACACGGTTTTTCCGTTTGTTTTTTTTAAAAAGTCAATCGCATAAAAATACCCGTCGATTCCGAGTCCCGACACTACGCCGACGGCTATCGGCGACAAAACGGAGGTTTTTCGGAATTCCTCGCGTTTAAATATGTTTGAAATATGCACCTCGACGATCGGCAGGCCGGCGTATTTGAGCGCGTCGTAGACGGCGTAGCTATAGTGAGTCAACGCCCCGGCGTTGATGACTATCGCGTCAAAATTTTTTTTTGCCTGCTGAATTTTTGTGACGATATCGCCCTCGCCGTTACTCTGATAGACCTCCGCGTCTACCGAAAGCCCCTTAGCGTAGGTCTCTATGCTCCGGCAAAGCTCGCCGTAGCCGGTTTCGCCGTATATTTCTCTCTCGCGGTCGCCTATAAGGTTTAGATTAGGCCCGTTTATTACAAGTATTCTCATAAAAAAATCCCCGTTTTTACCTTTCGGCAGTCTTTTGGAAGTTCCAGCCGTCGACAAACATATCCTTCAGATTTTTTTCGGCGGCAAAGCCTATCTCTTTTTTTGCAAGCGACGTGTCCGCGTAGCATTCGTCTATGTCGCCCGGCCGTCTCCCGCATATTTTATAAGGAAGCTCGCGGCCCAGCACGCCCGAAAACTCCTTGACCATGTCGAGTACGCTGTAGCCTATTCCCGTGCCCAGATTGTACGTCACTATGCCGGGCCTTTGGGCGAGCTTTTTGAGAGCCGAAATATGCCCTCCCGCCAAATCCTCGACGTGAATGTAATCTCTGACGCCGGTTCCGTCCTTTGTGTTGTAATCGTCGCCGAATACTCTCAGGTATTCGAGCTTGCCGGCCGCGACCTGCATCATATAAGGCACGAGGTTATTCGGGATTCCGTTGGGGTTTTCGCCGATGAGTCCGCTCTTATGCGCTCCGACCGGGTTGAAATAGCGCAAAATAGCTATATTCATAGTCGGGTCGGCCTTGTATAAATCTCTCAAAATATCCTCTATCATAAGCTTTGTCGCTCCGTAAGGATTAGTCGCCGAAAGCGGAAAATCCTCCTTTATCGGCACGCTTTCCGGCTTGCCGTAGACCGTCGCCGACGAGCTGAATACGATATCCTTTATGCCGTTTTCTTGCATGACCTCGAGAAGATGCAACGTTCCGGTAATGTTGTTGTGATAATATTTCAAGGGCAGCGCGACCGATTCGCCGACGGCCTTAAGCCCGGCAAAATGTATTACGGCCTCCGGCTTTTCCTTTTTGACTATCTCCGAAAGCGACTCCTTGTCAAGCAGGTCGGCCTTATAAAACGCCGGCCTTACGTTTGTTATTTGCCGGATTTTATCGACGACGTCCTCCTTGCTGTTTGAAAGATTGTCGACTATGACCGAGTCAAACCCGTTTTCGATAAGACGGACTACGGTGTGACTGCCTATGTAGCCGGTTCCCCCGGTAACTAAAATTTTCATAAATTAAACCCTCCCTCGCTTCTTTATTTTATTGAATCTATAATACCTTTCATGTCGGCCGAACGCCCTTCCATTTCTAAGACCAGCTTGTATTGATTTTTTGCTCTGTCAAGATTATGGCTGTCGTATTTTGTCTTAAAATATACGTCGCCGTCGAGATAATCCGTCAAAAACCTCATTCCGCACTCAAACGTCATGAGAATAGGCGCAAAATAAAGCAGGTCGCGCTCGGATTTTTTGATAAGCCGTTTTACCTCGCCGAGATATCCCTCGGCGTATTTTTTGAACAGCCCGATATCAAAGCCAACCTTAGAGAGGTCGCGCTCGTCCTCCGCCGCGGAGTTGCAGCCAAAACGGATTGAATCTCCGAAATCATAGAGAAGAGAGCCGGGCATTACCGTGTCGAGGTCTATTACCGCCAACGCCTCGCCGCTTTGGTCGTCTATCATGACGTTGTTTAGCTTTGTGTCGTTGTGGGTCACCCTGAGCGGAATTTCGCCCGACGACAAAAGCCGCGTAACCCTGTCGGTAATATCCCTACGCGCCGCAGTAAATTCGATTTCTTCCTTTGCGTCCTTTGCCCTGCCCGCCTTATCGGCGGCGAGCGCGTTCAAAAAATTTTGATAACGCTTGCCCGTGTCGTGAAAATCAGGAATGGACTCAAAGAGCTTTGCCGCGTCAAAATCGTCGAGCAGAGCCGCAAAACGCCCGAACGCCCGCCCCGCTTGAAAAAAATGCGAGGGGTCGCCGACCGTCTGATAGGAGGTCGCGCGGTCGATAAAGACGAACGCTCTAAAAAATTCGCCGCCGGACTCTACAAAAGACTCTCCGTTTTTTGTATATATCAGGGTCAAAACTCCGCGCGAGGCGTCGATACCCTCCGCCTCGGCTTTCCTTTTCAAAAAGTCAGTGACAAGCTCAAAGTTTTTCATGAGCGAAGGAACGTCCTTAAAAATTCCGCCGTTTACGCGCTGAACTATATAATTGACGCAGGCTTCCCCGTCCTTTTTAAAGCTAAAAAGAAAGGTGTCGTTTATGTGGCCGCAGCCGTAACGCTCATAGCCCGAGTACTCTCCCTCAAAACAAAAGCCGCCGAGTATAGCCGCCAAATTGCCGTCTGAAATTTTATCTCTGTCCATACTGTATATTATAAGACAAACTAAAAAAAAAAGCAAGAAAAAAAGCGGGGCTTGCGCATTAAAACATCGGGGCAAACGCATAAAAATGCGTTTGCCGCGTTTACAAAACGTTAGACAAGTAAGCGTATTTTTTCGCGTCCTTTTTTTTCGCGTCGGCCACTGCGGTTTCTATCATGATATCCGTCAACCGGCTAAACGATACGCCGTTATTTTCAAACAAATAAAAGCCCAAAGAGCCGGGAATCGTATTGACCTCGTTTAAGTATATTTTGTCGTCGGCCTTGTCGATGAGAAAATCCATTCTGACGCTTCCCCTCATCTCGGCGGAGGAATATACCGTCCTCGTAATGTTTTGAACGGCCTGTCTAACGTTGTGCGGAATGTCCGCCGGATATTGCCTATTCAGACCCTTCATACCGTCATGTGCAAGCTTATTGCAGCTTGAATTTTTGCCGCCTTTTTGCCCCTTGGAGCCGCAATATTTTTCCTCAAAGGTCAAAAATTCCCGCCACGAAAGCGGCGCCTCGCATTCCGAAACCATGATAGACGAGCCGTTTTTTACCGCCGCGCAATTTATTTCAAGAAAGTCGGTCAACGCCCTCTCGACGATTATTTTGGCGTCAAATTCGGCGGCGACGGCGCAAGCCTCCGCCAATTCGGCGCGGTCGTGCGCGACGGCTATGCCTATGCTTGAGCCTAAGGACGCGGGCTTTACTATCAGCGGAAAGTCGAAGCCCTTAGGAATTTTTATATCGCCGTCAAGGTTAGCGTCGTTTATAATAAAATAAGGCAGCGTCGGAAGCTTGCAAGCCGCGGCAAACCGCTTTGTCAGCTCCTTATCCATAAAAATCGCCGACGGAGCTATTCCCGGAGAGGTATACGGTATATTATAAAATTCCAACAACCCCTGCAAGCCCCCGTTTTCGCCTAAACCGCCGTGACAGCACATCAAGGCGCAATAGACGCCCGCGTTAGTCTTAAAAAAACGGTTTTTATGTATTCTCACGCCGCCGTCTTTAAACTCGGCTTTTTTTAGACGGCGTTTGTTTTCTTCAAAATTTTTATAGGTATCGATATCTAAAAGAGCGTTTCCGGTATAAATTTCGCCCTTTATATAAAGCGGCAAAACGTTGTATTTGCCGCCGTCGATTTGCCCCGCCGCCTGAACCGCCGTAATGACGGATATGTCGTGTTCGCAAGACCTTCCGCCAAAGATTACAAGAACATTTTTTTTCATACATGCCTCCCTTTTTTGCATTTTTTATTCCGCGCCGCCGCCGTTTATCCGCCCTGCAATAAGCTTTAAGCCGTCGGTTTTTCGTGTCTTTTTTACTCCGCGTTATCGGGCATATCGTTTTCAAACAAAATAACGTCTCCGCTCGCGAATATCTCGGGAAAATGCTTTTTTGCCTCGCTAAGCGACGGATATTCATAAACGCTTTGCTCCGCAAACCCGCGCTCAAGTAAGCCGTCCTTTATATATTTGCCGCCGCGCCCTATGAGTATTACCGCGTCCGCCGCCTCCGCTATCAGCCCGCCGAGGCGCGCGTTTTCCGCGGCGAGGTTTTTGCCCTGCTCGGCAAAGCCGCACGTCACGACAAGCTTGCGCCCCCCGAACAGCTTAAGAACGTCTATCGCCGACGCCGCGCCGACGGGGTTGCAGTTGTACGCGTCGTCTATTATAGTCATATCGCCGCTTCTTATGACCTCCGTTCTGTGCGCCGTCGGCTCTAACTCCTCTATGGCTTGCTTGATTTCCTCCGCAGAAACGCCGAGATAATAGGCAACCGCCGCCGCGACCGATATATTGGTTACGCTTGCTCTGCCTATAAGTCTTGTGCTTACGGCTATACTTACCGCGCTATTATCGGTCGGCGAAAAGGCCGCCCCCTCCGCTTGTCCGCCGTCCCCTAAGTCCCCGTTTATAAGCTTATTGCGTCTCGGAAAATTTTGTCCGAAGGACAGAATAAAGCTACAGCCCCCGGTCGTCGTCACGACGCTTTCGGCGCGCGCGTAAGCGCGGCGCGCCGTCGCTCCGCCGCCGTCCGAACGCAAACCCGTCGTCACGACAACCGCGTCGTCGTTATTCAAAAGAGGCAATCCGATTATGTTTTCGTCGTCGCCGTTAAAAAAACATACGCCCCCCTCTTGCCTGCCGAAATAAAGCTCCGATTTGGTAGCTATGACGTTGTCGAGGGTCTTAAAGGTCTCCGTGTGCTGATTGGTTATGCCGGTTATTACGCCGCAATGAGGCTTTACCATGCCGCACAGCTCTCTTATCTCACCCTTTCGCCTCGCGCCCATCTCGACTATAAAAATCTCCGTCGCCCCGTCGATTTTTTGCAGAGTTTTGACTATGCCGAGCGGCGTATTATAGTTTTTGTCCGTCGCGACGGTCTTATATTTTTTTGACAGCATCTTATAAAGTATATTTTTTACCGACGTTTTGCCGTAGCTTCCCGTTATACCTATTCTAAATAGACGCTCAAAGCCGTCGAGCTTTTTGACGGCTTTTTTGATATATCTCCTATTGTTGAGCCGCTCAAAGGGCTTGATGATTGCCGCAGATATAGCATATGCAAGCATATTGCAGGCCGAAAATATATAAGCAAAAATTATATAATCGTCTATGCGCCGCAAAATAAAATACGCCGCAAAAAATACCGCCGTGCAAAAAACCGACAAGACGGCGTAAAGCCTCTTGATTCTGTTTGTAAAAACTAAGGGCGTTTTTGCCGTTCTCTTTTTTATGCGGTTTCGCGACGATATAGCCGAGCGCGTAAAAACGCAAAAAAATATATACAAGGCGACCTTCAAGGCGGTTTCGCTAATAAACAAATTTGCCGTCAAAAATATCAACGACAGGACAAAAACGCCGACCGCCTCGACCGCGTGCTTTAACAAATAATTTTTTATAGTCTTAAAGAGCGAATACGAATTCAACTGAAGATAGTTTATAAAATTATAGGCGGCGAAAACAGTCAACGCCGACGACAAAAATACTATAAGAACCATGCTATATTATATGACTCTGCGGACAAAAAGGTTACGGGCGGTTTATACGGCTTCGCCGCCGTCCACGCAAAACGCCGACAAAATTTTTATAAAGCGGTAAGGCTCCTCCAGATAACAAAAATGACCGCAATTTTCAAAGACGATGAGCGCGCTGTCCGAAATGTTTTTTTTCATAATCTCGGCCATGTAGAGGGGGGTCTCGGAGTCGTTTTTTCCCCAGACCAACAGCGCGGGGCAGTCTATTTTGTCGAGATACGGGGTCAGGTCGTCGTTTACTATATTGACGAAGGTCTTTTTCATGACGTCCGAAAGCCCCTTGTAGTCGCGGCTTCCCGTATTCAGAGTTATGCCCAGCTTTTTAAAAAGCTTATAGGAATACACCTTAAAATAATATTTCAAAGCGCGTCTCGGGGGTATCCCCGCGCTGTCCGTCAAAACAAGCTTTTTTATCCTTCGGTTGGACGCGGCGAGCCTTATTGCAACGCGGCCGCCGAACGAATGCGCCGTCAATATGACGTTTTCCATTCGGTAATATTCGATGATTTCCTCGATAGATTTTACATAGTCGTCAAGGGTCATCGGCCTGTCGAGAGGCGGCGTTTTTCCAAAACCGTACATGTCGACGAGCGTCGTCCGAAAGGCTTGCTTGCTTATAATATTCGCGGCGTAGGCAAAGCTTACCGTAGAGCCGCCGAAGCCGTGCAAAAAAATAACGTCGCCGCGGACATTGTCGCCATTTATAATGTGATGAATCATAAAAAAAGCCCCTTACGATAATACCGTCGCGGCGTTTTCGCCTTGCTTAAAAGCCGCGCGCGAAATACCCGAAACACATATATTATATGCCGAAGCTTCAAGCAATTTGATTAATTTGTCTAATTCAACGTAATTCTTTTTTGCCGCTCAATTTTTACCGTTCAAATCGAGTCTCATAATATCCCCGTCCTCCCCGTCGTCATAGTACGCGCGGCGAACCGACACGAACGAAAAGCCGCGCCCCTCATAAAAAGCCTTCGCGGCGGCGTTGCCTGCCCGAACCTCCAAAAAAATCTTTTTTACGCCCATATCCTTCAATATCCCGACGGCAAACAAAAACAGCCGGCTTGCTATTTTCATTCGTCTGAACGGCCCGCTTACGGCTATTCTCAACAGCTCGGCCTCGTCGTCCGCCGCCCTAAAAAAAGCGTAAGCCGCGACGACGCCCGAAACCTCCGCGACGACGCCGACCGACGACGGGCTTTTTATCTCTCCGTCGACGAGTCCCGCGCTCCAAAAGTCGCCGGCAAAGCTTTGCCGCTCTATATCCGACACGGCAAGAGCGTCGTCCGCGTTTATTTTTCTTATGACAATACCGCAATCCTTCATGTCATAAAGTTTACTATAATAACGCCCTTTTGTCAACAAAAAATAAAAACCCGGGCGTTTGGTTATACGCGCGGGTTTTTATCGCCGAAATATACGGCTAAAAATCGTTTTATTTTGACGACTTCAGAGAGTACTTTTGACCTCTCTTGTCGGACGGCGGGAAATGGTCGTCCGCGTTGACCTTTACGGTCATTCCCGTCTTCGTGCCGTTAGAATCGACCAACTCATAGGTTCCCGTTCTCTCGGCCTTTTCGCCCGGCTTGTACATTTTGCTGCTGCTCATATTGTGCCTCCATTGCAGTATCTTTTTTAAGATTTTTTATTTTACGACTGCAATATTATTTTGGTCATAAAAAATTTTTTTTATTCAAGATACGCGTTACAAATTTTGACTGTTGCGGCGGCATAACTCAACGTCATTTTTTTTCGCCGTTTTCTTTGAACCCGTCGTATATTTCAAACAGCCGCGAATAGCCGTCATTGACCCCGCCGCCGCGATTCCCGCTTGCGCCGGCAGACGGATTTTTTTCCCTCTTGCCGCCCGATTGACCGTCAACGTCCGCGCCGCCGGATAGCTTTTCCTCCGTCTTACCACCGCCCGATTGACGACCGTCAACGTCCGTTTCGGATGCGGAACCGTCGGTCAAGCCGTCGGAAACGTCCGAAGCAATCGAATAGTCGACGGGCGAATTGCCCGAAGGAGTATTCCCGTTTATGCGGTCTTTTAGAATACCCGCCTTGCTCGCGCCGACAAGATAATCGTTTGACGCAACCTTGCCTACCGTCCAAAAGGACGGCGGCGTTTCCGCCGAATATACGCTTTCGGCGGCTTTTTCTTGTTTATCGCCCCCGTTGTCCTTAGTCCGCGCCCTTTCGGCGTCGGACATAGAACGCCCGTCGTCAATTTTGCCTTTACTCGCGTCGGGCATAGATTGCTCGTCGCTTCCGCCTTTGTCCGCGCCGACCGAAGCTCCCCTTGCCGCAATCGCCGCCGCCTTTTTGTCTATGGCCT
This sequence comes from Clostridiales bacterium, assembly GCA_031273825.1. Classification (GTDB taxonomy): domain Bacteria; phylum Bacillota; class Clostridia; order Christensenellales; family JAISNN01; genus JAISNN01. Next base: position 3,129 of record JAISRB010000111.1, on the reverse strand, counting down.
TTTTATAAACAAACGCGCCGACGGCCGCCGCGACAAGCAACGCGGCAAAGCCGAGGCTTAAAATTAATATGACGCCGTAATTATCGACGTTGTCGTTTTCATCACCGTTTTCATTGTCGTTTTCATAGCCGCCGTCGTTGCCGTCGCCGTTGCTTTCATTGCCGCCGTCGCCGCCAGTGTTATCATCATCGCCGCCGTTGCCGCCGCTATTTTCGTTGCCGTTGCCGCCCGTGTTATTGTCATCATCGCCGTCGTCGCCGCCATTTTCATTCGGGTTTTCACCGCCGTTTTGATTTTCATCATCACCGCCGCCGTTTGCTGCGGAATTTTTGAGAGAAAACTCGGAAAGGAAAGTGTTTCCGTATATAGAATACTCTATTTTTATATTAAACACGGAATACTCCGCAAAGCTCTCTCCAAAAAATCCGCTCAAAATACTATAAAATGAGGTTATCTCCCACAAAATTTCTCCGTCCGAAAAAACCGCTTGAGTTATGTCCTCCGAATTTGCATAAATTTTTACGTCAGCATTCTGTTTGAAGTTTTCCGTCAAACGCTTCGTCATATCGTCGTACAACTCCGAATCCTCCCCGAAGTCGATATTCGGAAGGATATTAAAGACCGTCGAGTCGTCAAGCTCCGCCGGCTCTGCGGGTTCGTCCGGATTTTCGCTATCGCGAGGAAATTTAAAGTCATACATAACACAGTCCAAAGACATTATTTTATCTTCCGAACCGCCCTCTAATTGAGCCGTCAACTTCACTTCATCTACGCCGTATGCGTCGACCGTAAAATAATACGGATTCTCATCTTTGGATATTTCTATCGCAGGCTCGCTTTCTCTTCCACGATATTCCGTCCGATAATAACAATCTTCCATATCATAAATCTCTATTGTAGTATCCCCGAATTCTATTCTTAGAAATTCAAGGCTTTCTCCCTCGTAAGTCTCGAATTTCAACTCGGTTTTTTCGAGGAAATAAACCTTATCGGGAGTAACGCGAACCTCGCCGGAGCTTATTGCGCCGCCGTTTTCACCATTGCTTTGACCGTCGGCTTGCTCTAAAATCGGGAAGTCTTGCGCCTCCGATATCAAAACGCCGTCAAAGAAAAACGGCGCAAAAAGCAACCGCAAAATAATGCAGGCTACGACAAAAAACGCCGTTGACGCCGCAAACGAAAAGCGGTTTTTCATATGTTCGTTTACCATACAAAATTTTCCTCGCGTTTTGATGAGAGATACCGCGTTCTTTTTTTTTGCCGCTTACAAAAACACTACTTCACACCCTTGCGTATCGCCTCCCGCGACGAAACAAACGTAGTCTTTTTTTATATCGATTTCTTTTAAGCCGCAGTTTAGATTGCCGATATCAAAATTTTTGAAAGAGCTAAGCCCGAGAGACGTATATTTTGAGTACGCTTCCTTGGCCGTCCATGTGTAAAAAAAATCTCTTTTTGAATTAATTTTCCGATATTCTCCGTCGGTAAAACACCGTTTTGCGATTTTGTCATATTTGGCTTGCGGCAAATCGCGGCCGAGATATTCAATATCTATCCCGACGACGCGGCGCGAAAATACGACGACCTTCATTCCGAACGTATCGGAAACGGAAAAACTCAAATCAAGATTTTCAAAGAAGGGTTTGCCCGTGTCGGTTTTTGCTATACGCGCCCTTGCTATACTTTGATTGTCCGCGCCGCCGCCTATATTTTGAACGCCGCCCGCCGCATAAAGCCCGAGACACCTCAAAACCAAAACGTCCGTCGCGATTTTTTCATCGACGCTTACAAAAACCACCATGGTATATATAGTATATCATAAAAATCGAGCTTTTTAAAGAGTTTTGGAAATGTTTTTTAATTTTTTTTGCGTTTGTCGGATTTTTATAGTTAAAAAGCCGATTTTAAGTCATTATTCATCGGCAACGGGTAATTCAACATTCAAGCGTTTGATACCTTATTGCGAAAAACGCCCGACAAAAAACAAAAACGCCCAAAAAACAATATGTTTTTTAAGGCGTTTCCGCTTGTGTTTGGCGCGCCCGGAGGAGCTCGAATCCCCAACCTTCGGTTCCGTAGACCGACGCTCTATCCAATTGAGCTACGGGCGCATATTGAGCTTTTTAAAACCGTAATTTTAAAGCGCGATATATAGTATATAATATGAGGACAAAAATGTCAATTCTTTTGGGGGTAATTTTTTGCGGCTTGCGCATTTTTATACGCAAGCCGCGGATGTTTTTGTCCTTTCTACTCTTCATTTATCATTTGCAACCGTTAGATTAAATCATAATAATGTCAACCAAATGCGGCGAATTTTTTTGCTAATAAAACATTGTCGCAATATAGGCGCAAGAAAAAACCTCCCATTGCCAATGAAACGGTTTTTGTTCCTTCTTTGGTTTTTATTTTCGTAGTCAATAGAAATCTCGGCGCAACCATTCCGTCAAAAAACTCAACCGTTTTGCCGTTTACAAGAAGAGACAACCTTGTCGGCGAATTAAATACTTGTATTAAATTTCCGTCGATAGATACTTCTATTTTTTTTCTGCCTAACGCCACCGCGCGATTGGGATCTTTCGGCTTACCCTTAAACGCAAAGAGAAAGGCACAAAACGACAACGCAGAACCAACAAAGCAAATTATCGTAAAGCATAAACCGAGACTAAAGGTTGCTTTATAGTCTAAGGGATATAGATATGTATTATATTTTAGTCTAACCGTTTCCGCGTTATTGATTAATTTTTCGGCTTCTTCCCTTTTTATTTGCTTGTACATACGGGCAGATTGTTTTACGCCGTCTTTATCAATAAACTCATAAACCACACAAGTATAGTTTTCGTTAGCCAAGACATGAGGGCGTGTTGTATCTATAGGCACGGCCTCAACCTCGTAAGCGTTCTTAAAATTATCAATATTCCGCAAATCTGCAAGAGGGCCTAAAAAAAATAAAATAACGGAAGCAACAAGTGCTGTTATTGCTAAAACCAAAAACTTTATTCGTAGTTGCGTAAAATCATTATTATTGACTTGCTTACCCATAAATCATTTATTCCCTATATTATAATTATACTTTTACATCTCTTTAATTGCAAAAGGTACGCCAAAGGCGAAAATCCGTTACGGCGT